>CAXHHE010000070.1:0-11683 GCA_964016365.1 uncultured Bacteriovorax sp.
CAGTAGTAAGAAGAAAATGCACGATCTCATCAGGAGTTCCTGCACGCACAGAAGGTGCTCTCTTCTAAATTCATGCAGAGGTTTTGGTAAAAGATCATTTACGATGTGATCAGAAGCTGCAAACCTCAAGAGACCTTCACAATTTTCCTGAACTCCACGGCAGAGGTTTTCAATTTCTTTTTCAGTATGAAAGAGCTTCTCACAAAGTTTAAAAACATCAATCCCTTTAGGTGTAAGAGTTACACCACTTTTTGATCGGTCAAAAAGAACGACATTTTCTGTTTCTTCTAAAAGACTGACTGAGCGGCTTAGGGCCGATTGGCTTATATTAAGTTTTTTTGCTGCCTCTGAAAATTTTCCAGTCTTGGCCACTTCATAAAAGACTCTTAGGTAATTTAATTCCATAGTTTCCGCCACTTAATTAATCATTCTAGTTTTTAGAAGAATGTGTACAAATCATTCTAATTTTCAAAATCAGCAAAGTAAAAGAAATTCCGGGACGCAAACAAAACAAGGGGAAAACAATGAAACAATTACTTACTCTACTAGTCTTTGGAACACTTTCAACAACGGCCTTTGCTCACCCTGGAAGCCACAGACTTTCTTGTCACTCAGCTTTAAACTCTGGTGCCAAACAAGAAGTGAATGTTTTTCTAACAAGATCAAATGGTAAAGGATGGGCTGCTCCAACTATTAAAATTTCTTTAAATAATAAAGAAGTCGTTTTAAATACACCGGATGACATGGACAACTACGGTTCAACTTTTCACAACTCACCTTTAAAAGTTGTGACTATTACTGCTGAAGTTCCTGAGTCAGGGTATTTTTCAGTGATTGCGATGCCGGAGACAGTAAAAGCTTTCGATATTGATGGAAATCCAGTTAAGTGGAGCTTTGAAGCTGAAAAAGATGAATGCAACGACACTAATGGAAGTGCGACTTTCAAGGCCATCATCAATGGTTATATTTACCAGGATGGCGCTGATGATAAAATTGAAACACAAATGATGGATTGTGAATTAACTTACAATTCAGGAATGACTTGTTAAGAGGATTAAATGGCAAGATTACTTTTACCCGTGATCCTTTTTTCTTCTCTAGTTTCAAACAGAGCTTTTGCTAAACAAATGACATCCCAAACGAATCCGAATAAGACTCGTTTTGTTTTTATGTTTGCCGGGCCATCAAGATGATGGCCCTTTTTATTTCTTTTTAGGTTCTAAAGGAAGAGTGACGAAAAAATTTGTTCCTGTTTCTGCTGAACTTTCGACGCGAACTGAACCTGCATGAGCTTCCGCTAATCCCTTCACCAACGCAAGCCCTATTCCCCATCCAGTCTGCCCACTCTTTAAAGCAGCACTCGAACGCCCGAAGTGAGTAAAGAGCAAGGCCTGATCTTCTTTAGAAATTGGTTTTCCTTCGTTGTGAATGGCAATTTCAGCAAACTCATTGTCACATTTTAAAGTAATAATGACATCACTATCATGTGAACCGTATTTAATAGCATTGCTTGCCAGGTTTTCAATCATGCGATGGATGGCCAGGTTATCCCAATGGCCGATGATCATATCTTGTGAGCATTTCACTTGAAAACGTTTACCGTGAAGTTTTTCCAGGTCGTTGACGACGTAAGAAACAATCAACTCAAGGTGGCACTCTTGAAGGGTGACATTAATCCCAGCTCCTACCTTTAAACGGTTGGCATCCAAAAGATCGCGAATCATGCGGTCTGCACGGTCTACACTGACAGCAATCCTATCCGCAGTCTCCACAATTACATCTTGTTTGTCTTTATTAAGCTTAATAATTTGTGAACCGACTTTGGCAATGGCCATTGGCGTGCGAAGGTCATGAGTCAATGCAGAGACAAATCTTTCGCGTAAATCTCTTTCTTCCTGCAGTTCTCTTAAACTATCTTCAAGTTTTTTCCTGTTTAAGACTCGAGTGGTGACTTCTCTAGGTGTAGCAAGAATTCTATAAGGCTCCCCTTCTCCATAACTGATACGAGAAAAAGTGGTATCAAAATAGCGCTCTTCAACGACCCCGGTTGTCTTATTTAAAATACAGGCGAAACCTTCTTGCGAAAAAAAAGCTTCCCCAGTTTCATAAACTTTTTTTAAAATTTTTGGAAAAAGAGAATCTTGTAACTCTGGCACAGCAACTAACAATGGCTTGGTTAAAAGATCGCGGCCAGGGTAAATAGATTGATACTGCTCATTGAACATTTCATAAACCAGCTCTGGTCCCTTAAAAAGTACCATCGGTGTATCACACCCATAAAACAATGCTTCGAACTTTTTTTGTTCGGTAATGATTTTCTGGTCAGCTGAATAAGGAGAAAATTCGGGCATAAGCATCCTAATATTCCTAAAGCATAATTTACTTAGTGGCTTCTGTAAAATTTAGCTTGATGCCCGAATCATTAAATGCGGTTTCTATTATTTAGAAAAATAGCAAAGAACTTTGATTTCAATAATCCCATTGGAATTAAATCTCATATGGTCTTTGATGTCATTAGCGCTGTCGTAGTGCTCAAAACTTCCCCATTCCAGATGGTCGTTGTTAAGCTCGTCCATTGACGAAACTCTCTCATAAGACACCCTATCTTTATTGTCAGAAAGAGATAATTGGCGCTCATCTACGTCAATCGCAAACTTAGTTCCTTGAGGAATGTTGATCGAACAGTTGTAGTTCGAGCCATCTAAGGCCTTTGTCGTTGTTTTTACAATTGGTGATAGAAAAGTCAAAACGCCGTTGTCGATCTTGTAACGTCCACTTCCTGAAGCCTCTAAAGAAAAACGTTGTGCCGCTGGTTTTGGATCGCTGTTGCCACGAAGCTGGTCACAGCTGACCTGGACATCATTAAAATAACAGCTTTCTTTTTTAGCTACCGAATCTGAGTCACAACTCACTAGAGTTAATAATACAAGTGCACTTAAAAAAATTGATTTCATGGTTCCCCCCTTTTTGTTCTGCCTGCTCTAAAGCAAAGCCAATGCCAAAGGGAGGATATTTGATTTAAATAAGTTAGCGCAGCAAGAGAGGCTTGGTCGTATCATATTTAATACAAAACGTATTAAATTAACGAATCATTTTTCCGATTCTCGTAGGAGTAAAGCTAAAAGCATTATCTAATAATGGAAGAGTTAAAGACATCCATACGACAAAGGCCTTCCCTTTGATATTTTGTTCTGGAACAAAACCCCAGAATCGTGAGTCAGCAGAAAAATCGCGGTTATCCCCCATCACAAAATAATTCCCGGCAGGAACTTTAAATTTAGGAAAGGTATCGACTTGAGTAAGTTTATGTGTCGTCTGAATATTAAATTCACGCTCGTTGTCTTTTATTTTAAAGAACTGAACTTTCTCGCCATCAAAACTTCCTGCGAAATCTTTCGTGACATCAGAGCTGTCTGGAATCATCGCCATTGGTTTTCCATTAACCAGGACTTCTTTATTAACAATTTCAATCTCATCACCTGGAAGACCGATCACGCGCTTAATAAAGTTCTTTGATGTATCCACCGGGTATTTGAAAACGATGACATCGTCTCTCTTTGGTGGTTCAAATTTTGTCAGGTATACAGGATCTGAAAATGTTTCCGAGTAAGGAAGTTTAAATCCATAGGCAAATTTATTAACAACAATAAAGTCGCCGATATTAAGTGTAGGAATCATAGACCCGGAAGGAATTCTAAAGGGCTCAAAAAAAGTTGAGCGGAAGGCAAAGACGGCTGCAATGATCAGGACGTAAGACCAGATCTCCTTAGCATTTATTTTTTTGCTTAGTTCTTTCATAGAGTCTCCAAAATAATGACTCTACTAGTATTACGCCCGTCCATTACAAAGATCAATTGTTAATTAGAAGACTATTCTCCCGCGCAGTTTAAATCCATAAAAGTTTTAAGTTTTTCGGACTGCAGAAAATAAATAGTTCCTTGTGCATCAAGAATAAAGTCTCCTTTAAAATGTCCAAGTTCTGCTGCCCCATTCTTAATAACAATAGAGGCAGTTTCTTTTGCCTGGCGAGCAACTTCTTCCAGCTCGTCAGCTGAAGCAATGTCTGTGGAAAAATATAAGTGATCACGGCCTCCTACTTCTTCACCTTGATAAGCAAAGTAAACTGAATCTGTATAAATATAACAAGCTGTGTTTGAATTCTGCCTTACAAGTTTAGAGTCTAAAGCATAGGCCTGAGAAAACCCAAGAACTAGTGCGCATGATAGAATTTTAGCAATCATAAATCCCCCCTTTGGTTAATGAGAGGCTTATAACACCCCTTTCTGTATTATAAAAATTAATTATTCTTTCAAAAACAAGTAGTTTTTCTTATTATATAAATCTATGAGTGACCCAAATATCTACCATTTGCGCTATTTCCTCGATGCTGCCAACCTCGGAAGTGTCGCTGCCGCCGCTAAAAAAAATCATGTTAGCCAGTCCGCTGTCAGCCAGGCGATTAGAAAATTAGAAGAATCAATGGACTGCTCACTGATTGGGCATAGTAAAAATCAATTCAAACTAACCAGTGAAGGGCTTGTCGCCCTGGAATCAATTAAACAGATTCTTGACTCCGTTACCAATATGAAGGCCAAACTTGCAGGGGCCAAAGATGAGGCCGAAGGACCTCTCACTTTTGCGACACTCAGAAGTTTGGCCCTAGTGCTTCTTCCTGATGTGATGAGTACTCTACAAAAAAACTATCCAAAGATTCAGCCAATTCTGAAAATCGGTCATACTAAAAATATCCTGGAACAAGTTATCGCTGGTGAAATTGAAGTTGGGCTGGTTGTCGATAACCGCGCTATTAGCGGTGTTCACAAACACGTGTTACACGAGGGAACTTTCCGTTGTGTCGTCGGCTCTGCTTTTGCTGACAATGTGAAAAACATGGGATTTCTGGTCACAGAAGAAAAACCGGGCGTTAATGAACTAAAAAAAACTTATAAAGAACGCTACAAAAAATCCCACGTGAAAATTGCGATGGTTGTTGAAAGTTGGGAAGTTATCGCGCGTTTTGCCAGCGCAGGATTAGGAATCGGCATGATTCCTGATTTCGTGGCCGCCTCTGTCCCTGATTTAAAACTTGTTGAAGTCCAACATGACCTCGCTCAGAAAATCAGGTACAAAATTGTTTTAATTACGAAGAAATCGCTTTCCCCTAATGCGAAAGTCCTGGCCCATGAATTAAACAGAGAAACCGAAAAACTTTTCCATAAATAGAGACTGATAAGAATGTACCCTTTTCCTATTGATACATTAAAAGATGATATTTTAAAGTCACTCGATGAGGTGGACTTCTTAGTCATCAAATCGACTCCCGGTTCTGGAAAAACCACGCGTGTCCCCCTCTTTTTAAGCGAAAAGTATAAAAAGAAAATTTATATCCTTGAGCCAAGAAAGCTGGCAGCAAAACTCGCTTCCCAATTCGTGGCAAAGAATAAAGGTGAACAACCAGGAAAAAGTGTCGGTCACATTTTTAAGTATGAGAAGATGGCCACTGATGAGACTCAGGTGATCTTTCTGACGGAAGGAACATTCCTAAGAATTCTGGCCAGCGATCCTACTCTCGAGGACTGTGATATCGTCATCCTGGATGAATTCCATGAAAGGCATTACTACACGGATATTGCCTTTAGTTTTCTTCATAAGATTAAAGAGAAGAATAAAAACTTAAAAGTCATTATCATGTCGGCGACAATTAACCTCGCGGAACTTGACAATGCACTTGTAGGCAGAGTCAAAACATTGGAGCTTAATGAGACCAAACATAAACTTCATATTGATCACTTACCCAACAATACACTGGTGCTCAAGGATCCATTAGAAAGAAAAGTTTACAATGCCCTTTCGGAAGTAATTAAACGTCCGGGACACGTCTTAATCTTTCTTCCTGGAATGTATGAGATTAGAAAATGTGAAGAGATCGTAAAAAACAATTTCGATTGCGAAGTGGTCATCCTTCACTCTGAAGTGGCCGGGATCAATATCGATGAGAGTTTCTATGACCTTTCTCATAAGCGCGTGATCCTCTCCACTAATATTGCAGAAAGCTCCGTGACTATTCCCGGAGTCCGTTCAGTTATTGACTCTGGACTTCACAAAATCAGCCGTATCAATCCAATTACTAGACTTCCAATGGTGGAACTAAGAAAGATCAGCCAGTCTTCTGCTGTTCAAAGGGCCAATCGTGCTGGAAGAGAAGCTGATGGTTACGCTTTAAGGCTTTATGCTGAACAAGATTTTCAAGGAAGGGATCTTTTTGATGTTCCAGAGATCAACCGCTCTGACTTAAGCGAACTCATTATTACATCGGCAGATTTATTTAAGGCCCCCCTCAATGACTTTACCTTTGTGGCGCCTTTAAAAGAAACCGAAGTTAAGAAATCTGAAGACTTCCTGACTCAAATCGGTTTTTTAGAAAATAAACTTCCGACTCCTCTGGCCCATAAACTTTCACGCCTCCCTTTTAATCCGCGCGTCTCAAAAATATTGCATGAGGCTTCTCTTTGCGGGTCAGACACATACAATCAAGTTATTCACTTCTTGGCCGAACTTCTCGAGCCAAAAAATACAAATCGTTTTAAATCTCTGGCAAAAAACTATTTTAGGCCTAAAGATAACGGTGAACATACTGACCTGGAGAAGATCATTCTTTTTGGTTATGTCGATCAAATCTCTAAACTGCGCGAGGGCCACAAGCTGATCCACTCTAGTGGGGAGGTGTATGCTATTTCTCCCAGCATCTCTAATAACGTCGATCCATCCCATGAGCTTTGGATCATTCTCGACCTGGATAACAGAAATGAAGTCACAAGACTTCTGCCGATTGAAGAAGAGTGGTTATATGATTTGCCACTTTTTCCTATCGAAGAATCGGAGCGCATTGATTTTAATCCCGAAACATTAAAACTGAATGTAGAAAGAGTGACCCACATCGGTGCGATCGTCCTTGCAAAAGAAAAAATAACGAATTCTGAGCTTTCTGATGAATCTATTCATTTTGTGATGAAAAAACTCTCTCCTCTTTTTAAAGAGAAGCTAAAAGAAAATACTTTCACACGCCTGGAGATTTTAGAAAAATACACTGCTAAAAAAATAGCCGATTTTGATTTTGAGTCATGGTTTAAAAATCAGGTGCCTTACCTCTTAAGTGATTCAAGTTATACTCTAGACACTGTTTTAGGCTTCTATGTGAATGACCTTTTCCAATTTCTTAATGAAGATGGCGCTTATGACCTGGAAGAAGACTTACCTCTTTTCTTAAAGCTACATGATAAAAGAAAGGTTCCTATTCATTACGATGCCACTAACGGTATCCATTGTGAGTCTTATATTCAGGACTTTTATGGATTAAAAAGTGTGCCTTCCATTCTCAAAGGAAAAGAAAAAATTAAAGTTCATCTCTTAGGGCCACCCAAAAGGGCCCTGCAGGTCACAACAGACTTAGGAAGTTTCTGGGATAAGGCCTACAAAGAGCTTTATGCTGAACTCAAAAGAGATTACCCGCGACACTATTGGCCGCTTTCACCAAAAGAGGCCCTCCCAATTCTTTTAATGAAAAATGTAAAATAGGACAACTTATGGCAAACCTGGACATTAATCGCTTAAGACAAGAAACACCTGCAACTGCAGGGCTCATTCATTTTAACAATGCTGGAGCTTCTCTGCCACCAACCCCTGTTATCGAGGCAGTCATCGGTTACTTAAACGATGAAGCCACTCTTGGTGGTTACGAAACAGAAGCGAAGTATGGCCCTCAATTTAAAAACATCTATTCTTCTGTCGCTCATTTGATTAACGCTAAAGAAAATGAAGTGGCCCTGGTTGAAAGTGCCACCCGCGCCTGGGACCGTGCACTCTCTTCCATCCCTTTTCAAAAAGGTGATGTTATCCTGACTTCTTACAGTGAATACGTTAGCAACTATATTGCTCTTCTTCAGCTGCAAAAGCATCACGGTGTGCAAGTGGAGATGATTTCAGAAAATCCCCATAAAGAATTCTCCTTAGAAGACTTAAAAAAGAAAATGAGTAGCAAAATTAAGCTTATTGCTCTTACTCATGTTCCTTCAACAAATGGACTTATCAATCAACTTGAAGGCGTAAGCGAAATTGCCAGAAACCAAAAGGCCTTTTTTCTATTAGACGCTTGCCAATCTGTTGGGCAGATTCACATTGATGTAGAAAAGATTGGTTGTGATTTTTTAGCTGCGACTGGAAGAAAATTTATGCGCGCTCCTCGCGGGACAGGATTTCTTTATGCCCGGTCAGAAGTGTTAAAAGAATTGGAGCCAATGTTCCTCGACTTCACCTCTGCCGATTTAAAAAACAAACAATACCAGATCAAAGAAGGAGCTAAACGTTTTGAAAATTATGAGACAAGCTTCGCTGCTCGTTTAGGTTTTGGAGTGGCCGTTGATTATGCTTTAACTATAGGGACGAAAACTATCGAAGAACGCGTGCAATCTCTTGCCAACTCTTTAAGAAAAGAGCTTTCAACTCTCCCAAATATCAGCGTTCACGACACCGGAAAACACCAGTCAGGAATTGTGACTTTTTCTCTAAAGAATCAAGACTCTTACCTCATCGCGCAGAAATTGAGAGAACAAAAAATCAATGTCTCTGTTTCAAGTCCGTCGTATGCTCTTGATCTTGAGGCAAAAGGACTCTCACCTGTGGTGAGGGCCTCGATTCATTATTACAATACAGAAGATGAGATCCAAGCGATTAAAGAAGCGCTAAAAGTAATCATTTAAATGATGGGGCCTGGCCCCTTCTTTTTCATAGGCCTCAACTTCAAAGCTGATGGCCATATAGGCTTTGTGGTGATTCATGCCTTTTAAGCGGCAGGCACAGTACTCTTTCAGGTAAAGAAAATAAAAATGGCAAACTCCTACACGCTTCATTTGATCAATATGAATCATTTCATGGTGAATAAGAACATCGTTGGGATTCTTTGAAGCAAAAAAGACAAAGGGATAAATAACAATACCATCTACCCTAAGTAATTTAGCAATCAATGAATTTCTAACCAATCTGGGTTTGAGCACTTATCCTTCTCTGATCGAATAATAATCCTGAGGAACCTTAATTCCTCGGCGGGTGATCTTTTCTGTCATTATTGTTTCTTTTAAAAAGAAGATTGAAAACAAAAAAGCAGCGCTATTGCCCAATAAAAGCGGTGCGATTCCAAAATGAGCCCCCGTGACTTCTAAAGCAAAAACGGTTGAAGTGAGAACGGCCCTTGTCGCCCCGGAAAACATTGAAGACATACAGACAAGTGCAGTCACTTGAGTAGCAATTCCAATATCAGGGAAAAAATGCATTCCGATAAAACTCAGAACAACTCCAAGAGTGCTGCCAAAAGTTAAAAGTGGTGCGAGTGTTCCTCCCGATGTCCCACTTCCCAAAGAAATGGCCCATGAAAGAAATTTCAGAATAAATAATGTCAGCGCGGGAACAAAGAGCATATTTCCCTGAAGAGAGTTGATAATATTGCTATACCCTACTCCTAAGGTTCTTGGGTCGTAATAACCAATCACACCAACAGCAATCCCACCGATCATTGGCCACCACATCCAGTGGATAGGAAGATGTTCAAATTTATCTTCTACATAAAAAACAATTTTTGAAACGACACATGAGACTGCACCTGTAATGGCCCCGGCAACAAAATAAAAAAGAGAGTTCCATCCATTAACTACTTCATGAATTTCTCCAATCGGAAATTCAGGTGCTGTATGTCCAAGAGCAAGCCTTAATGAATAAGAAGTCGACACACCAATAATAACGGGAATAAAAGACTTCGCACTAAATTCAAATAATAAAAGTTCAATACAAATAAAAATTGCAGCTAGAGGTGTTCCAAAAATAGCGGTCATACCTGCGGCAGCTCCAGTTGCTAAAAGAATTTTTCTTTCATACTCATGAAAATAAAGATGCCTTCCAATCCATGAACCAATCGAACTTCCAGTCGCAATGATCGGTCCTTCGGCCCCAAATGGTCCACCAGAACCAATAGAGATGGCCGCTGACAATGGCTTTAATAGAGTCATTCTTCTTGGGATTTTACTTTCTTTGGTTAAGATATTCTCCATCACTTCAGGAATGCCGTGACCTCTGATTGCCTGGCTTCCATAACGGGCCATAAGACCAACAATCAATCCTCCAATGATGGGAACTAAAATATAAATAGGACTGAATTCATGATTAACCAGCTCTACTGGCCTAAAAGAAATTTCATGAAACCAGAAAAGATGAGTAATGAAAGCAATTGACCACAATAAAATTTTGGCAATAAGATTAGAGAGTGCTCCTATGAGAGACGCAAATAAACAAAGAATAAGCATTCTTCTGCGTTTCAATTCCATTCATTAGTCCTTTTAAAAAAGTATATTCCTTAAAAGCAAAACTAATGTGCCTCCTGACTTTCTGCAATGGGCATCGTATCGAAACGCTGCATCAATAAGCTTCTTTGAATACCTCTCCTTTAGAACTTGAATGATATTCATTCACATGAAAGTTTGCTTTCTTTTCATAATATGAAATAAGTATCTCTCTTCCATCACTTGCTAAAGGTGAACTCCAGTCTCTGAAGCATTCAGCGATCATTGCGGAGGTTGTATTGGGAACAGCTCCTGCTGCAATCAAGCGCGAGACAGCTGTGTTGTGTTCAATGACCGATTGCCCGGCCACCGCATCGGCTACAAAACAAACTTCAAAACTATCGGCGATTGCATCCACTACCGGATAAGTTAAGCAGATCTCTGTATAAAGAGCACAGAACACTAAACGTGTTTTCCCTGTGGTCTTCACAGCTTCTACAAATGCTTGGTCTTCCCATGCATCCATTGATGTACGGTCAATCTCAACAACACCTTGAAGAATATCTCTGAGCGATTGAATCGTTGGCCTATTCACTCCCATCTTCACGGCAACAGTGCTGAGGATAATAGGAATATTAAAGGCAACTGCGGCTTTTGCAATTGTGCATACGTTAAGCTCAATCTCTTTGGGATATGCAGAACCTAATCCACTGAACATTTCTGGCTGATAATCAATTAAGATAAGTGCGCAGTCATCTGCATCCCAAATACCTTTTGGACTCTTCATCATACTCGCATCCTTGTTATTCATCTTCGACAGAAAATATTGTCGACACACTCAAACACTAGGAGCATGAATCCTTAAATACAATTTTAGAAATAATTAAAGACAATAAGAAAATTAATCAGTTATTAGTAACCTTGAATTCTTGTCATGACCGAGTGGGAGGACTAGAATGACTTTATTATGTACTCCATACTACTATTTTTTATTTCCATCTTCGCGGGCCTTCTAGGATCACTCCTAGGACTTGGGGGTGGTATTATTGTCGTTCCAGTTTTAACACTTTTTCTTGGTATTGATATCCGATATGCCATTGCGGCGAGTTTGATTTCAATTGTGGCCACATCATCAGGAGCTGCTGCGAGTTTCTTAAAGGATCATTTGACCAATCTTCGTTTGGCAGTGTTGCTTGAAGTTGGAACAGTGTGCGGAGCTATCGTTGGATTCCTTCTGGCAAAATCAGTAAACTCATCTTTTCTTTTTATTCTCTTTGGAGGATTTCTTTTCTTCTCGGCCGTTATGATGTTGAGAAAAAAAGAAGATCACCGTGCTGAATCTGTCTCTTATACACATC
>CAXHHE010000071.1:0-11670 GCA_964016365.1 uncultured Bacteriovorax sp.
TAACTGAGCGTCTCGTGGGCTCGGAGATGTGTATAAGAGACAGTCTATGGCCTTTAAAGATCTTCATAAACTTAAGAAAATTGCGGTTGTTGAAAAAGAAAGCATCACAACTCCATTCCTGGTGGTTGGAAAAGATATCTTCGCTCTTTCTTTGTACAATGATCTGAAAAAAGCCCATGGAGATGACAAAGTACGCCTGCTTTCTCAGGATGCTATTTTGCGCTCAGATCTTCTGCCAAAAGGACCAAGTACGATCCGAGGAGAAGTGAATAAGAGATTCTTCAACGAAACATTCCCGGATATCGCCCGTACTGAAACGACGGAGAATGCTCTTTTCTATAAAGATATGACGTGGAAGAGTTTTGGTGGAAGAAGTAAGTCTGAAGTCCTGAAGTACGATGAAGAGTTTTATACGGGCGGACAAATCACTCCGGACTATGAACAAATCTTTAAAAACATCCCTCATTCTGATGAATACCTGGAAGGGATTAATAAGGAAGCTTACCAGGTAAAAATCAAGTCTATTAAAAGGGAAAACGAAGGATTCATCGTTGAATGTATCAACGGAACTGAATTTCACTGCGAGTTCCTTTATTTTGGGCTTTCTCCTTATCATTATATGGAGTTTTATTCTGAAAAGAGCGAGTTTTCTGACAGATTTATGGAGTTCTGTGAAACCACTAAGACTTCTTCGGCCCTCTTTGTGAAGTTTGTCTTCGATAAAACTCCACTTTCAGATATGAAAGAGACGCTTTTTATCCCTTTAAGTTATACCCATGATTGGGGGCATTTTGTGGGAGAGTTTAGGGCCTCTAAAGACGGGCAGGAAATCGAATTCATGCACTTTATGGAAGATCATTTGATGTCGGAAGAAGACGTTTCAAGAATAATTCGTCTTTTAAAGAAGAGTATGGAGAAGATTTTTGATAATTTTTTAAAAATTAAAAGCCATGAATACATCGCATTGGAGCAAGAAATTGGGTGTCTTAAAATTGACGATGAGCTTTTTGCCAAAAGTTTAGAGAGCGGCAAAAACGAAATGAAAAATCTATTTTTCATTGGAGTCAATGCGCCGGTAACGAGCGAGCAGTGTGCTAATTATACATTCGAATATTCCAAGAAGGACCTAAATGGGGTGATGCGTGCCCTCGTCATTCAGTCTAACCATACGAAAAAATTTGACTAGGGTATGTTGACAAAAGAATCGACTGCTCACAACATTTAATGAAAGACGTGATTTATTAGGACAAGTATTAACATACTTAGTTTAACTTCAAGGAGAAGATTGAATGAAAAAGAGCGCATTAGTAATTGCAGGTCTTGCACTACTATCTACAAACGCATTCGCATCTAAAGCTAGATTAGAAGCTTTAGGCGGATACAACGGAGCTGCAAACCTTTACGTTTCAGACAAAGCAAACGTTTTCAGAAACGCAGCTACAATCAACACACACAAAAACTTCGTAGTAACTGAGTGGGGAGCTCAGAGAGACACTGACGCTCAAGACACTCCACGTGCTGAAGGTGGATTTTTTAAAGACGCTGGATCTCTAGCTTACGGTCTTTACCTTGGTAACGACGGTGACAACAATGGAAGAAACGCAGCTTTCCAAAAACAAGACAACGCTCTTGACCTATTCTTAGGTGGCGACGCTGGTATGCAGTGGGGAGCTCGTCTTCACTATGCTAACGGAAAAGATGATACAGGAACAATCAAGAAGAAAAACTCTGCTTACGGTGTAGGTCTTGGTATGGTAATGGGAGCTGCAGAAGGGTACGCTAACGTTGATATCTCTGATAAATCAGAAGGTGGAACACTAGCTGCTGACGAGTGGAACCAAAAACCAACTTTCACTGTTGGTGGATCATATGACTGGTCTGGATACACTTTCTTCGGGGAATTAACTAACGGAAAAGTTGAAGAAACTCTAAACGCAGTTAAAACTGAAACTAAAGATATGGAAGTAAGAGTTGGTGCTGGACGTATTTGGGAAATCAACCCAACTGCAAGAGTACTTGCTGACGCTTCTTTTGTTTACACTGTTGAAAAAACAAACGGAACAAAAGATAAATTCATGGGACTACCTGTTACTTTCGGATTCGAAGCTGACGCAACTTCATGGTTAACTCTTCGTGGATCAGTAGGACAAAACGTAATCCTAAACAACAGAAAGAACGGAGCTAACAAGTCATCTGACGCTAACACAACAACTGTTAACGGTGGAGCGACTCTTAACTTCGGTAAACTTGCTGTTGACGGTCTAATTGGTACAACTAAAGGTGATGGAACTCACAATGCAACATCAAAAACTGGTGTTCTTTCAACATCTAACCTACTTACTAGAGTTGGTGTAACTTACAACTTCTAATTCTTAACTGAATTGAATGAGGCCCACTACGGTGGGCCTTTTTTTTAACTTTTTTTTAAACTAGACAAATTTGCTTAAAGGGGAACCCTGCAATGAAAAAATCATTATTAATCGTAAGTGCTCTATCACTTATTTCAACATCGGCGATGGCCACTCAAGCTAGACTTCTAGCTTTAGGTATGAACGAAACTGACAACGAAGGTATGTACCACGTTTCAGACGCTCGTAATATGTTCTTAAACCCTGCTTACATCAACCTATACAATAATCAGGCGATTTTTGAATGGGGATCAGTTGGTCAATACGCAAACGCTTCTACAACTCTTGCATCTGATGCGACTTTAAATAGTTCAATCAGTCCAAAAGCTCAAGGTGGGGTTTTAACTAAGCAAGGTGACTTCGTTTACGGACTTTACTTCGGAAATGAATCAAATACATCTTCACTTTTAAGAGTTGCTGCAACTTCAGCTTTTGCTGCGGTTAACGGTTTTGGTGGAACGCTGAACTCTAAAATGCTAGCTACTTCTGACAACCAAGTAGACTTTTTCTTTGGTGGCGGGAGTGATTTAAAATGGGCCGTAAACCCAGTTTTAACTTTCGGAAAAAATGATTCAAGAAAATCAAAAGATTCTGGTATCTCTCTTCGTACAGGTGCGATCGGATCAAACTGGGATGCACACCTTAACGTTTCACTAAACAGCAAGTCTGAAGCAAACGAATCGGTAACTGTTGCTGCAACAACAGCTAACGTTGCTCAAGAGTTTAAAGGAAAGCTGGGTCTACACGTTGGTGGTTCTTATGTGATCTCTGGAAACAACAGAGCTTTCGGTTATGTTAAGCACTACGGATGGGAGCAAACAGATAGCTTTGCTGGATATGCAGCGACTGACGCTCAAGCAGTTCCAACTGGTTTTGGTGGAAATGGTCTTGGTGGACAAAGAGGTACTGTAAAAGGTGATTTTACTTCATACCACTTAGGATGGGGTTCTCACACAGATGTAAATACAACTGATAAACTTTTCTACTCTCTTACTGCAAAGAAAACGGATATCAACCTTAAGTTTTCAAACAAAGGTGAAGTTCGTTATATCATTATCCCAGTTACTGTTGGATATGAAGCTCAAGCGACTGAATGGTTAACTCTTCGCGGATCAGTAGTTCAAAACCTTTGGGGTCAACAAGACAACAAAAACGTTACGAACTATACAGGTGCTACAGGAACTCGCCTAAACAGAGTAGCTGCAGGTTTGATTTCTCAAATCTACGGTGGGACAGGGAAGAAGACTCTTGCAAACTCTACAGCTGTAAACGCTGGTGCAACTCTTACTTTCGGAAACCTATCAGTTGATGGTTTAATCGGTACAACTAGCTCAACGGGAGCGAACTCTTCAACGTCAAAAACTGGAGTTCTTTCGTTCTCTAACCTTGAGACAAGTGTTGGTGCAACTTACAAGTTCTAATCGAGAATCTTAGGAATAGATTTTTAATAAAAAAGCCGGGTTAACGCCCGGCTTTTTTCGTTTTAGGGCCGCAAAAGAAATATTTTGTTGGATTACAAAGTCTCCATAGAAATTCTATTATTAATCCACTTAAGAAATATAATCCAAGGATGGTTTTATGAAGTTTCTATTAACGCTGGCAACGTTCGCTCTTGCTCAATCTGCTTTCGCTTTTCCTACTGCTCCCTTTGATGCTCTAAAGACAACAATTGAACATTCAGAAAAATCAACTCAAGCTGAAACTTATGATTTCGAAGGAATCATTAAGCTTAACAACTGTTCAGGATCTTTGATCAGATTCCAGGGACAACCGACATCTTCTAAGGCAATCGTTTTAACTAACGGTCACTGTTACTCTTCAGGAGTTTTCGGTGGAATGATGAAACCAGGTGAAGTTATTTATAACAAGTCTGTTTCTCGCGACATGAAGATCTTCAACAAAGAAATGAAAACGTTCCCGGTTAAAGCTACTCGCGTGCTTTACGGAACAATGACTGATACAGATATCGCACTTTATGAGCTTTCTGAATCATACGATTCAATCATGTCAAAATACAAAATCGAATCTTTCACTCTTGATGCTGTTAGACCGTTCGAAGGTGTAAATATTGATATCGTTTCTGGATACTGGGAGCGCGGATATAGCTGTGCTATTGATGCATTCATCTTCATGTTAAAAGAAGAAGGGTACACAATGAAGGATTCAATCCGCTATACAGACGGATGTGCAACAGTTGGTGGGACATCTGGTTCACCAATTATCGCTCGCGGAACTCGTTCAGTTATCGCCATCAACAACACGGCCAACGAAAACGGAAAGAAGTGTACAATGAACAACCCATGCGAAGTTAACGAGCAGGGGACAATCACGGTTCTTCGCGATAAAAAGTACGGGCAGCAAACTTTCAATATCTACAGCTGTCTTCGTCCGGATTTCAACATTGACCTGAGTATTCCAGGTTGCGTGCTTCCAAAACCAAGAAGCTAATTAAAAAAATGAACTTTGAGGCCGGGCTTTGTCCCGGCCTTTTTTATTTGGTTTCAACCTGACTCATTTTCTGGTCATAAGTAAAAAAACACTTATTAAATTTGGTAACCTTATCGTTTTATAAAGCATTGTATTTGTTTATTATATTCTTTCTTGAATATAAGCTGAATCCAGATGATCCCATATTAGTCGAACAGTAGTCACCAAATCAGGTTTTATAAAGGGGGACGTGTGAAGTACAAACTTGTGGCCGGTCTTATCGCGGTCAGTGCTATTTTGTCAGGTTGTTCAAGTAGTGATGGGCTCTCGGGTTCAGGCTCAAATGCAGGAGGAGAGAGTGACTCGGCAAAAGCAGTTGCCGGTTATTTAAGTGGTACGGCGGCGATCGGAGCACCATTGGGATTAGGAAATGTATCCATTAAGGGGGCAAATGGGGCCTGTAGT
Organism: uncultured Bacteriovorax sp.; assembly: GCA_964016365.1. Taxonomy (GTDB): domain Bacteria; phylum Bdellovibrionota; class Bacteriovoracia; order Bacteriovoracales; family Bacteriovoracaceae; genus Bacteriovorax. Next base: position 5,301 of record CAXHHE010000071.1, read on the forward strand.
ACTCAGGAAATTGTGGGAACAACAAACTCACTAGGGGTATATAGTATTGATGTCAGCAGCTGTGATGCTCCTTATTTTGTAAAGGTCTCATCATCTATAGGGTCAGTGTCTACAATTGCTACTGCGCCAGGAGTGATTGCTAACGTGACACCACTTACGCAGTTGATTGCTCAAAGAGCAGCTGGTGGAGCAGATTTTTCAGTAAGTTTTGCGACTATGACTTCACAAAAACTAGCAACCGCCCAAACAGAAATTAAGGCAGTTTTAAAAGATTATGCTGTCGCTATCGGTGCTTCTTCATCAGCAGACGATTTTAATGCTAAAGATTTACTGTCGGGCTCTTTTGCGGCCAACGGTGAAGGGATGGATAAACTTTTAGATATGATTAAAATCGAAAAAGGAAATGGAACGGATTTCAATTTAAAATTAGGATCAATTCCAGTTGTAGTAGATGTTGATTCAGCAGCAAATGCCCCTACAGCACCTACTGCTGGCGATGTAACGACAGCAGCGGCAGTTGCATCAGAGAAAGCGGAGGCCTTAGCTAAAGCGAGAGACTTTGCTAAAAGATTAACTGCCATTTTCAAAAATGGTGCGCCATCTGAAGCGCAAATCACTCCGTTTGTAACAAGCGACTATATGCACTTTGGTCAGTCAAAAGCAGCACTTCTTGCAGAATTTGCTGAAGATAAAGATATTAAAGGACTTGAGTTTAGAAACGTTGTTATTCTCAACGAGGATGAAGATGATTTCTGGGTTTCTTACCAGATCTTTGGTTTGGAAAATGGCAAATACAAACTTTGGAATACATGGACTTCTAAAATAGACGATCCAAATGGGACTCCAAGAATGATGGGAAATAGGATTCCTTTTCTTCTAGAGCCAACATTTTTGAAAATCACAGATTATGATTCATCAAACGCAAAGACATCGAGTTATGCAAAAGCTCTTCGTCTTGGAGCCTATGACGAGCATTATGGTAACGTTAATTTTACATTAACAAAAATTGCCAATAATGATGTAAGTATTAAAGTTGTAAGTTCACAACTCGACGATAATCACAGCGCGAATTCATCTAGGCTGATGCATAATGGAATGCACCAGTACGTAAAAGTCACTGATCTTGAATCATCGCAAACAATCTCGAAAATTGTTTACAATGACGATAATGCTCAAGGCGGGCAAAATTTAGTTTCTTATATTTTAATGCCTACTGAAGGGCTTCAGCAGCCAAGTCCATATATTGAAATGAAACTTCCTACGTTTGATAAATCAGGTGGAAGTTGTGCCTGGACTAAGGATTTTATTTTAAATGCCAATGGTGATGGTTTTGCATTGGAAAATCAATTTAGTGGAGATGAATTTGGAAGTATTCTCATGGTTGGTGACCAGCAATACATGAGCGCTCATGACGATGATAACGCTGTTGAAAAATTTTATGAGATGCTTGATAATGTCTTCACTCAATATCCATCAATGAATGATTTTAAACTAAATATGTATTATGTCGGTCAATACGGATTAAATGATATTCGCTATGACCACTTATACCGTTGTAACTAAGAAAGGAAATCAGGCCGGGCTTTGTCCCGGCCTGATTTAATGATAAACAAAGTAAAACTATTGTTTCAAAAGCCAGTCTTCTGCCCTAACTAATGGAATACCATTTTTCAATTGCTCTCGTTTTAGATTGTAAACGATCTGGGCCGGCATGGCCGGCTTCAGTTTTTCATTGTAATAACTAAGACTGGTCGATAAGTTTTCATCAGAGAGTTTAACTTCAACCAGGTCTATTAATTTATTATCAATCACAGTTAGAAAATCAACTTCACGTTTTTCCTTATCTCTAATGTAGTACAATTGAGATTTTTCACCTTTTAAGTCTTGTCCCAAATGTAATTTTCGAAGCAGGGCATTTGCTACGATATTTTCAAAGCGTGCACCTTCATCATTTTTGACTCTTCCGTTGTCATAAAAATAAATTTTAGGTTCACGTAAGATTGCACGTGCCAGGTTTTTTGAATAAGGAGGAACGACAAAAATGACATAGAGTGATTCTAGAATGCCGATCCATTTTTTTACAGTATGAGGTGAAATTTCCAAGTCTCTTGCGAGTGAGCTGTAGCTCACTGAAGAGCCAACTCTGTCTGAAAGTAAGTCGATAAGAACTTCGATAAGTTTGAGATTTCTTACTTGCTCTAGCTCTAAAAGATCTTCTTTGATGATTCTGTCGATATGGGTTGATCGCCATCTCTTGGCAAAATCTTCTTCTCCGTTGAGAAAAGGCTCTGGAAAACCACCGACTTTCATTAATCTTACGAGGGATTCTGCGGCAGGCATTTGGTCTTTTAATTCAGCGACACTAAATGGATGTAAACGGTAGTTAAAGTGCCTTCCGGCAAGTGAATCACTGCCTTTTTTAAAAACGTCCATGCGTGCTGAGCCCGTTACTAAAATTCTTGGTTTTACTCCTTCAGTATCATAAATGCCTTTGATCCATGATTTCCACTTCGGTTTTTTGTGAAGTTCATCAAAGATAACTAAATCGACATCTCGTCTCCATGCTCGATTCATTATGATTTTTCTCAATTCAGAATCATCAAAGTTAAGATATTCAAATTCTAGAGCGAGATTCTTAGACAATGTCGTTTTTCCGACTTGTCTTGGGCCACTTAAGAGAACGATTTTAGAATTGAGGTCAAGCTTTAGGGAGTTTGTAATTGATCTATCCATGCCTCCATTATTGCACAGTACTGCAAAATAGTCATGACTATTTTGCAGTAGCATGCACACGTTCATAACCTTTTGTTATTACTTATGTTTTTCTAGTTAAAATCGATCTGTCTTAAAGCTTCATAGGCCGCGGCCGTAGCGGCATTAGAGAGATTGAGCGATCTGATATGCTCAGAGTTCATGGGAAGTGTTATAAGCTGGGAAGAGAACTGGTCCTTAATCGCCTGGGGAAGCCCCTTTGTTTCCGAACCAAAAATCAGATAACTATCTTTAGTAATCTTCGTCTCAAAAATTGTCTTCGTTGCAAAACGTGAAAACAAAAACATTTTATCGGCAGCTGGTTTTTCGGCCGCAATAAATTCATCCCAGTTCTCGTAGGTTTTTAACTGAACGTATTTCCAGTAGTCGAGTCCGGCGCGTCTGACGGCCTTTTCATCGATATCGAAAGCGAGTGGTTTAATGAGGATGAGTTCGAGGTCGAGAGCGACCGTAGTGCGCCCGATACTCCCGGTGTTTCCGGGAATTTCAGGCGCAACTAATACGATCTTAAATTTAGACATTATTGTTTACGTAGGTAATCAACAAGAGTTCTGATAACTAGTCCAGAAGCTCCTTTGGCTGAACAGTATGGAAGGTGTCCTTGAGAGTCACCGATACCAGCGATATCTAAGTGGGCCCATGAGATACCTGGTTCAATGAAAGCTTCAATGAACGCAGCACCTTTAGCAGATCCACCGAAGCTTGCGCCACCGATGTTTTTCAGGTCAGCTACCACTGACTTCATATCATTTTTGTGTTCGTCGATGATTGGAAGTTGCCACATATACTCATCAGAGTTCTTCGCTGATTTTAAAAGAGCGTCAGCAAGCTTTTGGTCGTTTGAGAATAGACCACAAACTTCGTTTCCTAATGCTACCAGGATAGCTCCTGTTAGAGTAGCAGCGTCGATAAGTGCATCTGGTTTATCATCACAAGCGTAGTTAACAACGTCACCAAGAACTAAACGTCCTTCAGCATCAGTGTTTAGGATTTCAACAGTTTTTCCATTGCGGGCTTTAACGATTGAATCTGGCATAGTTGCTTTTTCGTTAACAGCGTTGTCTGTCATACCAAGGTAACAAGAAATTTTAACTGGAAGCTCTAGAAGAACTGCGGCTCTGAAAGCTGCGTATACAGTTGCAGATCCTGCCATATCGAATTTCATGTTCATCATTGAAGCCCCTGGCTTTAATGAGTATCCACCTGTATCGAAAGTTAATCCTTTTCCTACAAGAGCGATGTGGCGAGTTTTTGATGTCGCTTTTTTCGGAGTGTAAGTTAAGTGAACAAGACGAGCTCCGTAAGCTGAACCAGCGTTTACAGAAAGGAACATGTTCATGTTTTCTTTCTTAAGTTCTGGCACACCAAGAACTTTTACTTTTACGTTCTTAAGTGACTTAGCGTCTTTTTCGATTTCTTTTGCGTATGTTTCAGAGTTAAGGATGTTTGGTGCTTCGTTAACAAAGTTTTTAGCTACAGTGATAGACTCACCAATTTTAGAAGCTTCAGCGATAGCAGCTTCGAATTTCTTCTGAGCTGTTTTCTTTTCGCTTGTAACCAGGTTGATAGTTTGAAGCTTAGCTGTTTTCTTAGCTGAAAGGTGACGGTCGAAAACGTAAGAAGTCATGTGAAGAGATTCAACGATCGCTGCCAGTGATTCTTCTTGTTCGCCTTTTAGCAGGAACCCATCAAGGTGAAGGTTCATGTCTTCATATCTTCCAGACACTGCTTTATAGATGTGCGCGATTTGGCGTCTTAGAGTTTCTTTAGTGACTTTGTTTTTATCGCCAAGACCAAGGATGATTGCGCTTTGTCCGTTAACCAGAGTTAGAGCGAATGTTTCTCCAACTTCACCTTTGTAGTGTTTGCTTGCTACTGCGTGCTCGAAAGCTTCAGTAACTTCTTCTGGCCAGTGAGAGTGGACCAGGACTTTTTCAGCTTTTCCTTTAGATGCTGGAGCTTTTTTAGAGGTCTTTGTTGTTTTTGCCGCTTTTTCTTCCTGTGTCTTGTTAAAACAAGAATAAACATTGAGTTCAGCGGATGTTGGTGCGAAGCTTAAATTAATTTTCATCGGTACATTCCTATGTTTTTGATGTTTAAAAAAAAGTATTCAGGCTAAAATAGCACAGTCTATGTTAAAAGTAACCACTAGGTATTTAGCAGCAAATTTTATCCCTCCGTTCGCCATAGGCTTTGTGTTCTTCGTGGCGTTCCTCATTACCTTCTATATGTTTAGGATCATCTCGCTTATTGTGAATAAGGGAGTTGAAATCGGAACAGTCTTAGGGATGGTCTCTAATTTAAGTGTTTCGTTTTTTCCTCTTGCGACACCATTGGCCGTGTTTTTCGCGACTATCTATACTTTGAACAAGCTAAGCGAAGACTCTGAGATCATTGCTATGCGCTCGTTTGGGATCACGAAGCTTAAGATTTATCTTCCTTTTCTACTGGTAAGTTTACTTATTGGAGGAATGATTTTCTCACTTAATAGTGTTTATATTCCTAAGGCCAACGCTAACTTTAAGAATACCATCCTGCGCCTGACATCAACGGGGATGCTGACCAGTATTAAATCAGGACAATTCTTTACCGACATTCCAAATGCAACACTGTTTGCTGAGGACGTGTCAGAGAATGGAGACAATTTTGATGAGGTCTTCCTTCACTTAAAAGATAAGTCGGGGACAGAGCAGAGAATCATCTTTGCTAAGAAAGGCTCGCTGGTAAAACTTTATGCCGATGAACAACAGGCCCCTAGCTTAAGGCTTCACTTGAGAGACGGGAACATCACCAAGATCAATGGCGATGGGGATCAGGTAGAGAAGGTGCTTTTTGAGCAGTATGATTTTCCCATCTTTAACGCCGACTTTGTCTCGAACAGTTTAGATAAAGATAGTATGAAGACTAATAAAGAGTTGTATAAGACTATCGAGGGAAGGTTGAGAGACTACAATTACATGATGCAGACTCCGGCCAAAAATGAAGATGAGACAAAAATCAGAAAAGAGGCTAAAAAGTCGATCACGAAGTCTCAAATCGAATACTACGGACGCTTCATCACTCTTCCGCAAATTATCTTATTTGTGCTTTTAGGTTTTACTTTAGGAATCAAGAAAGGAAGGGGCGGAGGAAGTAGAAACACGATCCGTGCTATTTTAATTCTGCTTGGGTATTACGGTCTTTATTTCTTTCTGATCAGCTTGGCGCAAAGAGGAGCAATAGGTGCTGCTCTTGCAAGCTTTTCACCTAGTGTCCTCTTGTTATGTATTTCTCTTTATTATTATCGAAAATTAGATTGGGTCGGATAAGTTAGATATTATTAACTTTGCGTCCATCAGTTCTTGGAGCTTCGGCCGCCGGCGCCGGTGGGGGAGTTGGCGTTTTCTTCTGGTTAACTTTTAAGTATTCATCACTCGTTAAAACAGAGCCGTCATCCTGGAAAACAAAGAGTGGTGCCATGTACTTCGTTTTCATTTCTTCCGGAAGGACGATGTTTTTCACTCCACCTTTTGCTCCAGCTGTTAGGTTCACCGGTTTGTTGTTGTAGAAAACCTTTAATGAACGAGTGTTTCCAACGAACAGACGAATTAAAGAACCT
>CAXHHE010000072.1:0-11440 GCA_964016365.1 uncultured Bacteriovorax sp.
AACAACACAGAAGCCTTCGTCGGCAGCGTCAGATGTGTATAAGAGACAGATTAACCGCTTCACTGATATTCCGTGTTTTTGTGATACGGTGAACAGTGTTTCTCATTTTTTTACGGTGTAATAGCGCATAGGCTTTTTTCTAGCTGCATACCTCTTTGCTCTGTAAGCGCGGCTGTTCTTTTTCAAAACTTCACGACGAGGTTTTTCAAATAAGTCAGCGTAAAGGTTATTCGACGGGCTTACTAGCTCTCCATCTCTGAATGGAAGTTTAACCACATCTCCTGGCTGGAAACGAGCGCCTTCTGAAACATTGTTCAGACTGGCAATAACATAGTCTTTTCTGATCTTAAATTTCTTTGAAATCTGAGCAAGTGTCATGCTCTTCTTCCCACCTACTACATATTGCTGGAAGTTGGTCGCAATCAGGTTTGTCTTTGCACAACATTCTGCGAATTTCTCAGCTGTGTTTGGTGGAAGTCTTAAACGGTACTCTGCGATGTTCGGTGGCGTGAACCAACGAAGAACTTCAGGGTTTAGACGTTGCATTTCTTCGAAATCAACACCCATTAGTTCAGAGAGCTTCACTAAATCTGTTGCTGCTGGAACTGTTACTTCATCAAAGTCTAGTGGCTCATGGAATTCAACATCATCAAATCCAAATGACTTCAGGTTTTTTCCGATGATTGCCAGGGCCATAATTTTTGGAACGTAGTTTTTCGTTTCAGCTTTTAGATACTTTCCTTTCGTTAAGTGCCAGAAGTCTTCAGACTTATACTTTTTAATCGCACGTCCAAGCTTCCCTTCTCCAGCATTGTAAGCTGCAGCTGCAACTTCCCACTGTCCGAAATCATCATAAAGCTTTGTTAAGTATCTTGCCGCTGCAACAGTTGCCTTGATCGGGTCGCGGCGTTCGTCGCGGTACCAATCTTGTTCAAGACCATAAAGTCTTCCAGTGTAAGGCATGAACTGCCACGGACCAACAGCTGCCGCCCAAGATTTTGCTACGTTGTTGAATCCACTTTCGGCCATTGCTAAGAAAATAAGATCGCGAGGCAGACCGTGCTCTTCCAGGATTGCTCCTAAGATCGGCGCATATCTTCCCGCTCTTTCTGTATAACGTTCAAAGAAAGGACGTCCTCTGTTTAGGAAGTAATCCATCCATTTCTTTACCTGATCGTTGTAAACAACTGGGATATCAAAGTAATTATTTTCAAGGTTCAGTTCTTCTGCACCTTCAAGATAATAAGTTTTCCCCTTATAGTTTCCAAGACCATCCAGAGTTGAAGCTCCAGTGATCATTGACTTTGATTGAGCTTTGGCAATCTTCGCACTTTCTTCTTCGTCGATTTTCTTATCTTGCTCAGTGTAATCTGTTTTCTTCAAACGCAGATAAGCTTCACGGACACTTTCAGATGCAAAACCATCTTTCGTGGCCACATGAGGAGTCGTTGCTTTCGGTGTTTGAGTCGTAGATGCACATGATGTAAAGATAAGAGCGGCTGCAAGAAGAGATAATTTAGAAGAGGCAGATTGAATCAGTCGGTCTTTTTTCATAAATTTATCATCCTGATGAAGTCACAATAGGTGATCCAACGCTCCTGTTGAATCGAGCACAGATACAAATAAAAGTGTAACCTTAAATCCCTCAAAAAAAAAGTTTTTTCCCGGCTAGTGCGAAAATAAAGCTCCGCTTAAAATAGTCGAATGTACAACCAGTTTACAAAATATCTTTCGCTTATGCTGTTTTTAGCAGGGATTTCGATCATAGCGAAGGCCGAAATAAAATCTCCAAACTACGATTTTAATCTGGCGGTTATTGAATCATTTTTCCCCGGCAAAGGGATCGAAGAAGCTAAAAAAGACAAAGCAATCAAGTCTGATATTTTTGAAGACAACGGCAACATTAAAATCTGGAGATTCAAGGTTAACAAAAAATCCTACATACTCGACATCTATGCTCAAGTTAAAGACGACAAGATCACCGATATGTATGTGCGCCTTCCCCAACACTTTTCCCACGACCAGGTTTTAGCAGATTTACAAAAGCGCTATAAAAAACAGGATAAATACGTGAACAAGGACATGAGTTCCCTTTACGTATGGATGAACCGCGATGGCAATAATGTCATCTATCACGGTTCGTGTTCTATAACTTGTTTCCCAATGTTTGTGGAAGTGGTGAGCACAGATAAAACCGTCACACCACTTTATCAGAAATTAAATGAAGCTTTGCCTAAATGGTAACGTTTCTTTTCTTCGCGTAAATACCTACACCGACACCTACGACAATCATTAAGAAACAAAGAATCTGACCCATTGTTAAAAAACCAAAGTAATACCCAAGCTGTGTATCTGGTTCGCGGTAGAATTCGACAATAAAACGGAAGATTCCATAAACAGCGATAAAGGCCGCAGAGATCATCCCGTATACTTTTACTTTTGATTTCATCATCCACAGAATAATTGAAAGCACGATTCCTTCCAGGACTGCCTCATAAAGCTGTGATGGGTGTCTTGGGGCCAATCCTCCGCCGTTTGGAAAGATAATCCCTACCCATGAAGTTGTCGGACGCCCATACAACTCTCCGTTGATAAAGTTCCCCATTCTTCCAAAGAATAACCCTTGAGCTCCGGCCAGTGCGATACTGTCCATAACCTCAAACCAAGTCAGCTTATTTTGTCTTCCGAAGATATAGCCTCCAACACATAGGCCAGCAAGGGCTCCGTGGAAGCTCAATCCTCCCTTCCAGACCGCTAAAAGCTCCATCATGTGATCAGCGTAATAATCCCAGTTATAAATGAAGACGTAAGCAAAACGAGCACCGATAAACATACACACGATCATCGTGGTAATCAGTGAATCAATTTTTGCTTCTTCAACTTTAAAGAAATTGTCTTTGACTAATTTTTTTAACAGAACGCCGGCGATGATAAAACCGACAACATACATCAATCCATACCAACGGATCTGCAAACTTCCTAGATCTAAAATAACTGGATCAAGATTGTGAACGTAATGAGAGCCCATATATTATCTCTTTTTAAAAATTGATTTTTAAGAAGGATAACGAAGACTGACTATAATGACAAATCAGTTCTCGGCCTGAAGCTCTCTTCCGGATGAATCAATCCCACCGTCATTTTCGCCAGCGTTTGAATCATCTGTCTCACCGGAACTGAGAGTCCGGTATAATCCAGGTATGAACAATGTGCTGAGATAAAACTCAAGAGCTCTTCATTGGTCATGCGGATGTTTCTTCCGTGAAGAGTTGGATCGAGTCTTAGCACTTTAAATTTCGGCCCTAGTTTTTTAATTCCATCCAGAGAAAGAATGCGGTTTCCGACGACGTCGACAAACACGGCCTCCCCTTTTGATTCAACAGATCTCTGCAAAACCATTCCATCATCTACCGTCACTCCCCACAGACCAAGAATCCCGTGATGAACCAATGCCCAGCTTAAAAAGCGGTGAATGATTGTTTTATGGGCCAGGCGCTTAGCCGGCTCCTTACTTGAACCAAAATCGTGAAAAGCTCCAAACTCCCACGATTTCACCCCAAATGAATAAACCATCAGTCCTTCATCTTTGTAGCGGTAAACCTGGTAGCCTGGTTTCGGGATCACACTTTCTAACCCGTAGCGGTCACTTTCCATGGTTGAGTGAATTTGACGCGCGACAGCCGGAGTGGCCTCGGTGATATTTAGACATCTCGATGCGTTATTTTTCTTCATGATTTCCAGGGCCGCTGCTTCTTCTTTGTCCTGGAGTTTGGTAAATTTCATCAAAAGCAGGAAGTCATTTAACCCGGATTCAAAGCCTTGCGGATCTACAGCGATATAAACGGGCAACCCTAAATCTTTTTGGTATTGGTAAATGGTTTTCTTACTCATAGCAACATCCTCGTCGACTCCGGGGGGTTTTCCCTCGGAAACTTATCCCTTTATCGGACGAGTATTCCCTTGACATTAAGGCGGTATTTGCATAAAAATCCAAGGTTCATAAATAGTGGTTAAAATTAGGGCCAACAAGTTTTATGTCTGATTAAAAAAGTCAGCTATAAACCCCTGGATTTTGCTATTTATAGTTTTAGGAGTTTTCATGTACGCAGTAGCAGAAATTGGTGGTCACCAGTACAAAGTTCAAGCAGGTGATCTAATTGACGTTGAGAAACTAGCAAAAGACGCTGGTTCACTAATTGAACTTGATCAAGTTCTTTTCATTGGTGGAGATAAGCCTCTTGTTGGTGCTCCAACAATCGGTGGTGCTAAAATTACAGCAAAAGTAATTATGCACGATCGCTCAAGAAAACTAATCGTTTTCAAGAGAAAACCAGGTGGATACAAGAGAAAGAACGGTCACAGACAACACTTCACAGCCCTTCTGATCACTGAGATCAACGACGGGAACGGAAATGTTGCTAAGATCGATAAAGCATCTAAGAATGCTACAAAATATTTAAAATAATTAATTAAGATTTTTTAGGAGTTATACAATGGCACACAAAAAAGCCGCCGGGTCCACAGCTAACGGTAGGGATTCAAACCCAAAAATGCGTGGAACAAAAAAATACGGTGGAGAAAATGTTATTCCAGGTAACATCATCGTAAGACAAAAAGGGACAAAACTATTTCCAGGTACTGGAGTAGGTATGGGCCGTGATTTCACAATCTACGCTCTAATCCCAGGAAAAGTTAAGTTCTCTCACTACACTAAAAATAAAAAGTTAGTTTCTGTAGTTCCAGCTTAGTTTTTTCTAGATTCATAGCAAAAAGTGTTATAAAGGGAATCCACTGGATTCCCTTTTTTTTTGTGGTTTCCCAATAGGACAAAATGCGTTTTATAGACGAAGTACGAATTACTGCAATTTCAGGCCACGGTGGTCCAGGAGCCGTTACTTTTCGAAGAGAAAAGTCGATTCCTTTCGGAGGGCCAGATGGTGGTGACGGAGGCCGCGGAGGCTCAGTTATCTTTATTGCAGATGAAGGTATCAATACACTGATTGATTTCCGCGGAAAGAAAGTCTTTAAAGCAGAAGATGGTGAACCAGGTGCCGGAAGACAGTTAAACGGTGCTGATGGAGTGGACCAAGTCCTTCGCGTTCCAGTTGGAACAATCGTAAGAAATGCTGAAACAGGCGCAGTTATCGCCGATTTAAAGAAACATGGTGAAGAAGTTGTTATCGCTGAAGGTGGTAACGGTGGACGCGGAAACATTAACTTTAAATCATCTGTTAACCAGGCTCCACGTATTGCTCAACCAGGTCTTCCTGGCGTTGAGTTAGTCCTTGATCTTGAGCTTAAGCTTCTGGCTGACCTTGCTCTTGTCGGGCTTCCTAATGCTGGTAAGTCGACGCTTATTTCGTCGATCTCTGCCGCAAGACCAAAAATTGCAGATTATCCTTTTACGACTCTTGAACCAAACCTTGGAGTTGTCACTCTAGGCGAGAGATCATTTGTTGTCGCAGATATCCCGGGGCTTATTGAAGATGCCAGCATCGGAAAAGGTCTAGGGACAAAATTCTTAAAGCACATCGAAAGAACATCAGCATTAGTTCACCTGGTGGATGTTTCATGGTGTCTTGATGAATACGAAGCCTTTGAGCAATATGTAACTGTACGCACAGAGCTAGAAAAATACAGTGAAGACTTAGCTCTAAAACGTGAAATCGTATGTCTGACTAAGATCGATGCGATGACTGAAGAAGAAATTAAAAAATTCCAGGATTTCTTTGAAGAACAACTGGATAAAAAAGTATTACCAATCTCTGGGGTATCTGGACGCAACATTGACCAGCTAAAAGCGCTGATGATCAAGTGTATCGACATGGCCAAAGCAACAGAGAAAGAAAAGCGTGGAAAAAACCTTGATGGTATCCATGCTATTGATGAGGAATAAAAATGAATCGTGATTACATTTCAAAAGAAGTTGCCGCTATTATCGAAGACAAACACTTCGAAGCTCCATTAAATGCAGCGATGGCATCAGCTTGGATTATGGGAAACTTCAAAGGTTTAAACCTTAAGGTTTTAGATCTTCGTAAAGTTTCTGGGATCGCGGACTTTTTTGTTATCGGTTCAGCATCTAACCCTACTCAGGCAGGAGCGATGGCCGAAGAAATTTCTCACCAAATGAGACAAAACGGTTTCGAAGCTCTTTCTCGCGAAGGACTAAAAACGAATACAGACTGGATCCTTCTAGATTACGGCGATTTTATCGTTCACGTTTTCCATGAGCCATCAAGAACTGTTTATGATCTTGAGCACCTATACAAAAACGCAATCGCTGTTGATATCCCTGAGTCGTACTACTTCTCTACTCCTGAAAACGAGAGAAAAGGTGGAAGCGACGACGGACGCAACTACTTCTAGTTTTTTTAGTTCATGAAAGATCTTCACCTTATTGTTGTCGGAAAGTTAAACGATAAAAATATTGAAGAACTTGAACGCGATTACTTCAAGAGAATCACAGCTCCTAAACTCTTCATCCATGAAGTTAAGGCCCATTCAGAAGACCTCGTTAAAGAGGCCCGCGAAGTTATATCTAAAATTGATGATATCGCTAAAAACGAAAATCCCTACATCGTGCTGTTGATGGAAAAAGGAAAACAGTTTACGAGTGTGGATTTTTCTAAATGGCTATCGGGAGTTTATGAAAGGCAGAGCATGGTCTTTGTGATCGGGGGAGCTTCTGGTCACGGGGAAGCGGTCATTAAAAGGGCCCATTTCAAGCTGTCTCTTTCTGAACTCACTTACCCGCATAAACTCGCAAGACTGCTTTTCGTCGAACAGATTTACCGCGCTCAAACGATTGTAGCGGGCCATCCGTACAATAAATGATTAATCAAAACTTAGTGGAAGTTTATAAGTTGAAGCAACGCCGGCTTCGCCTGCTTTACTTGATGTAATCGTCAGCTCTTTATACATTTTAAGTTCATTACCTTTAATATCACATCTAAAGAACTCAGCTTCTTTAGTGCACTTTACCGGAAAGTCTTTAGCTCCCTTTAACGACATAGAAACTTGAGACTTTGCCATGTCTATCTTCTTGAAATTAACATCCAATAGATAAACCTTGGTTTCAGCTTCGCTCGATACTAACTCTACGTGATAAGCCCCAGGCATTCTTACATAACCACCGTTAGGTCCCGGTTTATTCATGCCGTGAGCAAAGACCCCTGTTGAGAGAGTCATTAATAATGTCACAAATGCAAGTTTCATAGCGTATTCCTTTTGTTAAACTAGCTGTACTCAGTATACGACACTAAGGAGAATATGTGACAGTCAATAAATCGGTAAATTTCAAAGTTAACGGCATGCACTGTGGTGGATGCGCAAATAAAATCAAAAACAGCGTAGCTGGTCTCAATATCGAACACGATCTAAACGTTGATGTGCCAACTGGAAAGGTCAACATTAAGTACAACTCTGAAGAAACTTCGATTGCCACACTAAAAGAGAGCATTGCTAAAGCTGGCTTCCAGGTGGAATCAGTTGAGCTCGAATAATTTAAAATTTAAAATCGAAGGTATGACCTGTGCTGCTTGCTCAGGCATCATCGAAAAAGAGACAAGACTTTTAAAAGGTATCGAGTCTGCTGAAGTTAACTTCGCGACAGAGACTGCCGAGTTTAAAACTAGCGAAGGTTTTGATCTTGAAACTTTCCATGCTCTTTTAAAGAAGCTCGGCTACCGCGCAATTGATCCCAACGCTAAAAGCGAACAAAACAGTGATACGATTTTTAACCGCGACTTTATCAAAGCCGCCATTGCAATCGTACTTGCTTCTATCACGATGTTTTTTGCTATGGTTGTTCCCAACAACACCATTCAAGCAGTTTTAACAACGATTCTGCTTTTTGGATTTGGCTGGCCTTATATTAAAGCGGTCATTGGTTTTCATTCCAACATGAACACGCTGATTGGTTTGGGGGTTTTAAGCTCATACCTCTACAGCATGTATCTTATTTTCGCTTCCCCTCATGCTCACCCTTATTTTGAAGGTGGAGCTTTTATCATCGCCTTCTCGCTTGTCGGTCACTACTTAGACGGGCTAGCGAAAACAAAGGCGAGAAACAATTTAAGCTCGCTTTATAAAATGCAGATCAAGTTTGCTTCGCTGGTTGTTGATGGAAAAGAAATCAACACACCGGTAGTTGATTTAAAAGTTGGCGATGTGATTCGCCTTCGTCCGGGAGAGAAATTTCCTCTTGATGGAGAGATCATCGTTGGGGAAACTCATGCTGATGAATCAATGCTTACTGGTGAATCACAGGCGATTGCCAAGTCTGTTGGTTCAAAAGTTTTTGCGGGGAGCATGAACCTCGAAGGGTCTGTGACAATTAAAATCACAGCGACACTTCATAGCACTTTTATTTCTGAGATCGTTCACTTCGTAGAAAAAGCTCAGCTTAAAAAAGCTCCTATTCAACAATACGCTGACAAGATCGTTAAGATCTTTGTTCCTATTATTCTTCTTATTGCCGCTCTGACTTTTGTCGTATGGTATTTAATGACTAAGGATTTAGGTTTCTCTCTGACTCATATGATTGCCGTTTTAGTTATCGCCTGCCCTTGTGCTCTGGGTTTAGCTGTTCCAATGGCGATTATGCTTTCAACTAGTGAAGCAGCTAAAAGTGGACTTCTCATCAGCGGTGGCGACATTGTTGAGAAAGGGTCTCATATTGATACGATTGTTTTTGATAAGACAGGTACATTGACTGAAGGTCGTCCTGAATTAACAGAGATCGTGGTCTTCGATGCTGCTTACAAAGAAGCTGAGCTATTAAAGATGGCCGGTTCTTCACTTCAGTATTCCACTCACCCACTTTCGCAATCAGTGGCCCATGCTGCTGTCAAAAAAGATATCAGGCTCACTGATCCTGACAAGTTTAAGAGCTTAACAGGTCTTGGAGTTGTTGCGGAGTTAAATGGTAAAAAGCTTGCGCTAGGAAATGCTGATCTTTTAAAACAAGAAGGAGTAGACGCTTCTATCCCTGAGAGTTTTTATAAAGATCACGTAGGAAGTTATGTTTTCCTTTCTATTGATCAAAAACTAGCAGCTGCTTTTGTCATCACTGACCCGATTAAAAATGAAGCCCGCGCTCTTATTTCAAACCTTCATTCATTAGGTATTAATGTCTGGATGTTAACAGGTGATCACCAGGGTGTTGCTCATAAGATCGGGAGTGAATTAGGAATGACGCCAGATTTTATCCGCGCAGGAGTTAAGCCTGTTGGAAAAGCTGACTTCGTGTCTGAACTGCAAACAAAAGGTCACAAAGTAGCGATGATTGGAGACGGAATTAACGATGCTCCGGCATTAGCGAAGGCCGATCTTTCAATTGCGATGAGCAATGGCTCTGACGTGGCCCTGGAAGCTTCAGAAGTGTCTTTACTCGATGGAAAGATTCTTCTGGTTGGAGATTTTTTCGCCCGCTCAAAACGCACGATGAGAATCATTAAAGAGAATTTACTACTCTCTTCACTTTATAACATTCTCTGCATCCCATTAGCAGCAGGTGTATTTTATCCATGGACAAAGATGTCTCTCACTCCAATGTGGGCGAGTCTGGCCATGGGGCTTTCTAGTTTTTCGGTGATTATCAACTCGTTCAGAGTTAAAAAAATATAAATTAGCCTACAATCTTTCTAACTTCAGCAGCGGCTTCGGTCGCTGCTGCAAATGAACATTCAAAGGCCGGGTTTGCCCAGTTGTCCTGGTTAGCAAAGAAGATCTTTCCACCAAATGGCTTACACATTTTTTCAAGGTAACCACTTTCGATCAGACCTTTGTCGGCCACAGGAATTGAGTGCCCCCAACGTGTCATGCGCATTCCTTTTAAGTCATTCCAGTCTACGCCGACTGTCTTAGAAAAGTTTTTTAACTCCTCAGAGATTAAACCTTTGTGTTTATCGTGAGCTGCCGGATTAAATAAGAACTGGCGTGCTCCATCGAATGGCAGTGATTTGTAAACAGTCATAACACCATTTTGAGTTTTATCGTCCTGGGCCCATGTTCCAAAACAAACATCACTGAAGGCACGCTTTGATTGCTTCATCGCCATTGGAGCTTCCGGCATCTCGCCTTCAAAACAATAGACATCAAAACCAGCGGACTTAAATGGCTTTTTGAAAATAGCATTTGCCACCAGATAACCACGGAAATTCAAATCGTCCATCAATTTGATTTGCGCTTCTGGTAGGCCAGGAACAATTAGTTTGGCCACAAATTTTGGAGACGCTACGATACAAGCTTCAGCCTCAACTGTCTTAATAACTCCCAGACCGTCTTCATAAGTGATCCAGACTGAGCCATTAGATTTTTTATCAACCTTTAAAACAAAGGCCTGGGCACGAAGAGAATTGGCCGTTGTTCCCTCTTCTAATTTTTCAAACATTCTTTGTGTGATCGCGGCGTTACCACCTGGAAGAGTTAGAATTCCATCCACCTCAGAAGCAACAAAGTTTAGAACCTGAAGAGCTGATAACTCTTCGATAGATCCATTAAAAGACGACCAACAATAAAGCTGGAAGTACTCCATAATGTGCGGGTGAACTTTTCCAAATTTATTTTCTAACCATTTCTCAAATGTGATCGTGTCTAAGTATAAATACTCTTCTTTTGAAATAGCACTATCAGTGGTCCAAGGAATATCTGGATAAGCTTCATCGTAAATTCTTCTTAATTCTGCTTCAACTCTAATAAAGTCTTGTGCATTTTTTGGGTCTGTTACACCTTTCCAGAAATCTCCCATCAAGTTTTTCTTGTAAGTAAACCTGGTCTCTTCCGATGTCTCATGTTTTAGTTCATCCATTAAACCTAATTCTTTAAAAAAATTTTCAATGTCTGAGCCTTCATCAGGAATCGTGACGTAAGCGGCACCAATCGAATAA
This sequence comes from uncultured Bacteriovorax sp., assembly GCA_964016365.1. Taxonomy (GTDB): domain Bacteria; phylum Bdellovibrionota; class Bacteriovoracia; order Bacteriovoracales; family Bacteriovoracaceae; genus Bacteriovorax. The sequence goes on from CAXHHE010000072.1 coordinate 10,893, forward strand.
GTAGCGTCGCCGTATGTTTCTCCTTTAGAATTTCCTCCAAAGTTTGGGTCTTGTTCTAAGATAAGTGGGTTTAAATCGCGAAGGCTCCATCCGGCAATTAAACCAGACATCCCACCACCAACAACAACAACTTTTCTTTTTTCTGTTGGAAGAGGAATCCCACCTTTCTTTTTAATATAACCATCAAGGTTCCACAGGATGTCATGAGGTCTATTGATGTTGTCGCCATTGAAATCAAGACTCGCAAACTGATCAGCGCTTAACACCTGGATAGGTGACATTTGCATAAGACTCTTTGGAAGCAGCTTTTTGAGGACAGCTTCAGACTTCTTAGGCATAGCAAAGGCCATGGCCGTAAAAGCAGAAAGTTTTAAGAAATTGCGGCGAGGGTTACTTTGAGAGTCGTTTAAATTCAATGACATATAGATTATTTCCTTACCAAGAAATTTGTTTGAGCTATAAAACACTTCCCGCCTATTTCTGTCAAGAATTCCTATAAAAACTGTCTCTTATACACATCTGACGCTGCCGACGAAGGCTTCTGTGTA
>CAXHHE010000073.1:0-11287 GCA_964016365.1 uncultured Bacteriovorax sp.
GAGCGTCTCGTGGGCTCGGAGATGTGTATAAGAGACAGAAATCAATCCAGATTCGCTCGGAAAATAACTATCACGTCGAGCAATACGAGATCTTCCCGCAGGAATACTAAAATGAGAGTGGAGAGCTTTTTTGGAAAAGACATCGCTCCACTGATTCCTCGCCTGGCCGAATTACGCATAAAAGTTTTTCATGACTTCCCTTATCTTTATGAGGGAAGTCTTGATTATGAAAAAGACTACCTGAAAGTTTATACTAACAGTCCTCGCAGCGTTTTAGTTGCGGCCTTTGATGGTGACACTCTTGTGGGAGCAGCGACAGCTCTTCCTTTAAGTGATGAAGCCGATTATGTAAGAGGGCCATTCTTAAAAGCTAAGATGAATCTTGATGAGATTTATTATTTTGGTGAAAGTGTCCTGTTAAAAGAATACCGAGGTCATGGTCTGGGTCATCAGTTTTTTGACGGCAGAGAAGCCGCCGCTAAAAAATTTGGTTTTCATACAACGGTGTTTTGTGGAGTTCAAAGACCGTCTGATCACCCGATGAGGCCAGAAGGTTACAGCCCTCTGGATGAGTTCTGGAAAAAGCGCGGATACGCCAAACAAGAAAACCTAAGAAGTGAATTCTCATGGCAGGACATTGGCGAGAGTGCAGAAACTAAAAAGCCTATGATCTATTGGATGAAATCTTTATGTTAAAAATCGCCACTGCTCAGTACTCAATGAATAAACACAGTTCTCTCAACGCTTTTAAAAGCAATGCTGAAGACTGGGTGAAAGAGGCGGCAACACACGGCGCTCGCCTGGTGATCTTTCCAGAGTACGGCTCGATTGAACTAGTGTCTTTGATGGCGCCTGAAATCCAAAAGAATCTGGCCGGGCAGTTAAAAGAAATTCAAAAATATAAAGATGACTTTTTAAACTGCTATCTCGACCTGGCAAAAAAATACAAAGTTTATATTATCGCTCCAAGTTTTCCTCTGGAGCTTGAAGGCAAATATATCAACCGCGCTTTTTTCATCAACCCTGAAGGCCTTTATGGTTATCAGGACAAACAGGTGATGACTCGTTTTGAAGATGAAGAATGGAAAGTGTCTTCACCTGATCAAAGAAAGTTAAATGTCTTCGATGTAGATGGCGTGAAGGTGGGAATTTCTATTTGTTTCGACGTTGAGTTTCCGGATTTCTCACGCGAACTCGCTTTATCTGGAATCACTCTTCTGATAGCGCCTTCATGTACAGAAACTCCGGCAGGAATGAACCGGGTCCACGTCGGTGCGCGTGCCAGAGCTTTGGAAAATCAATTTTACGTTGCCGTCTCTCAGACAGTGGGAGAGGTTGATTATTCAGAGGCCATCGACAGGAATACGGGAATGGCCGCAGTGTACTCAACTTGTGATAAGGGCTTTCCTGATGATGGCATCATTGTTCAAGGTGAAGTGAATTACCCGAAATGGGTTTATGCCGATATCAATCCTGACTTGATCACCAATGTCCGCATAAACGGAAGTGTCCTTAATTTCAAAAAAATCAAAACTCTAGTGAAATAGACTAAGTTGTATTTTACGGTCTATAGCTTGTCTCAATCCTATCTACGCCAAGTGGTGTTATCCTTAATGCATTATCACTCATGCTTATATTCCTGAATAAGCATTTGATAAGGACTACTATTTTTCCCCACAACTGTGGTGTTGCGCCCCGCTTGTGGACACAAAATTGATCAGATAACGGATTAAATAAGTGGCACAAATCATGCTGTATAAGTTTTGAAACTTGATACGAGGAAGGTGTTAATGTATCCAATCAATGTCGTAGAAAAAGAAACCAGCATCAGTAAGTATTTACTGCGTATGTGGGAGAGGCGTTATTCTTTTCCCAGACCAAGTAGAGACCAAAAAGGTGAGCGCGTCTACACCAACGAAGACCTGGAAAAACTAAAACTCATTAAAGCTCTTATGGAAGAGGGATACAGGCCCTCAAAGATCATCGATCAAAGCCTTAATGAGCTCAGAGAACTCTCAAAGTCATTCGGCCTTACCAAAGGTAGCCTGAAAGACGAGATCGTGGTATTGGTCACATCTCCCGCCTTAGAAGCTGATGTTAAGGAAGCTCTTAAAAATCATAGAGTTAAACGCATTTTAAAAGTCTCTTCTCACGAAGATATCAAGAACTTAGCTCTGTAAAAACGATCAATACCCTTTGACTGGAAAAAGGTGCTTTGATAGGGTGTCCCTAATTTTAAGGGAGGCCCTATTATGAAAAGTCTGATTGCCACAGCATTATTACTAGCATCTGTTTCAACATTCGCCGCAGAAAGTGCAGTTGATACATTTCTTTCAGTTCTTCCACTTGGATCTCACACAGGTGTTGATGATAAAGGTAACGCTTGTAAAGTAACTGTAAGCGAAGCCAATTTCCCGGCAAAGGCCATTTCTGTTCAGGCAGAAAATGCAGATCTTAAAATCTTCAAAGTGATCAACGATGCTTCTGAATTCATGTTCAGAGGATACAAAAAAGAGTTCATTCAAACTGACCGCTACTATGTAGATTCAACAAGAAACTCATACGTAGACAGAGTTGTGAGAACTGTTATTGCTGGTGATGAACTTCTTTATGTTGTCGTCGCTAACGAAATCACAGTTAACAGAGACCGCAAGGTTGAGCTTGTTGAATGCGTAGTTAATCTTTAATTTTTTTTAGAATCCATTATACTTTATTAAAAGGGCCTCTTTGAGGCCCTTTTTTTATGGGGGAAAATGGAAATGAAAACGCTCGCTCTGGCCATGATGGCCTTACTCTCTTCTTCGTGTGCTCTTAATTACAAAATGCCTGATAACCGATTTGAAACGTCAGAGACTACCGGGAAACTCTGGGGGACGCATCTTTATGCGGGGGTGGGAAATGGAAAAGACATTACGCTGACATCAAGTTACTCACAAACCTGGGCCGATCCTAACAATCCGGATTTATCGCGAGAGAATTTTATCACGCTTGGTGGTGACCTTGGTCTGCATGAGCGCATTGATGTTGGTCTTCAGTACATCAGCGATTTAGGGACAGTGTTAAAAGGAAAATACCAGTTAATCGGAAAGAGTGGTACAGAAGGGTTCCAAACTTCTATTGCGGCCCATGCGGGTGGTGGAAGCGAGAGCATGAGTGAAAACTATCACACTCCGACTAAGGCAGAGTTAGATAATTCAGTTGTTGGTGTGGATATTATTGCAGGTTATCGCTTTAATAAAATCGTTTTGATCTATGCTTCTTTTTTCCACGATAGTTTTAGTTATGATATCGAACAGACTAGAGGGACTGATACGAGGAAGTTTGAAGGGAAGTCGAAAAATACTGGCGGAACTTTCGGAGCGAGCTTTTTATTCGGCAATACTTTAGAGTTAACGGCGGAGTATTCGGGAGCAAATGCTAAGTCAGCTAATCAGAGTTTATGGAATAATTCATTTGGCGGAGTTGTAGGATTTCGTTTCTAGAAATAAAAAAGGGGCCTTTAGGGCCCCTTTTTTTTAAGCTTTTTTCAAACTTAACGACAATGTGTATTCATCAATTTCATACTTCAAGCTTAGTTCGCCAGAAGCTTTTTTAAGGCCAGTTGCCAGTGTTTCACTTGCAATGTGTGCTTCGTGAGCTGCAATAGCTTCTAAGACCTCAGGCGAGCCGCTGTATTCAACAGCAATGCGATCTCCAACGTTGAAGTTAAGATCTTTTCTCGATTTTTGAATTCTATTAACAACTTCGCGAGCCAGACCTTCTTTAATAAGTTCTGGGTCAAGAGTTGTGTCGATATCAACCGAGATGAAACGGTTACTCATCGCCTGAGTCCCTTCTTTGGCCTCTCTAAACACTAAAATTTCTTCAGGGAAGAAGTTTACACCTTCAAGAGTTAAGACACCTTCTTCTTCAAGCTTAATCAGGTCAGAGCCTTCTAGCTTTTCGATGATGGCCTTAAATTTACCCATGTCCTTACCAAGCTTTTTACCAAGGGCCGGAAGGTTTGGTTTAGCGTAAAGCTTGATAAACTTCGACTCTTCAGTCGATAGCTCAATGTTCTTTACGTTAAGCTCTGTCTGAATGTATTCAGCAAGCTTTGAAATTTCGTTTAGTAGAGCTTTATCTTTGTGGATGATCGTTAAGCGCTTAAGTGGCGTCTTAACTTTAATCTGCACCTGGTTTCTCTTCTGGCGTCCAAGAAGAATAATCTGCTGCATTCTTCCTACTGCAACTTCCAGTTCGCTGTTGATTAAGTTTTCTTTAGCAACTGGATACTCACAAAGGTGAACCGACTCCGGCTCCTTTGGATTCATCTTTCTTAGTTCCTGGAAAACGTACTCAGAGAAGAATGGAGTAAATGGCGCCATCGAAATTGTCAGCTCTCTTAGAGCTGTATAAAGAGTCGAGTAAGCTGCACATTTATCATCAGTCAGACCGTCACCCCAGAAACGAGAGCGGTTTAGACGGATGTACCAGTTTGTTAAGTCTTCGATGAAAGTGAATAGGGCAGGAACCACGTTGTACAGGTGGTACTCTTCCATTTCCTTAGCAATGTTTTTCTTTAACGTTTGCAGGTTAGAGAGAAGCCATCTGTCTACGATGTTATCAGACGTTTTAAAGTTTGCGACCGGAGACCAGCCATCAACTTCAGCATATGTCTGGAAGAACTTAAATGAGTTCTGCCATGGAAGAAGTGCTTTTCTTACCATGTCTTTTACACCGGCATCAGTAAAGCGTTGCTCTTCAGCTTTTACTAGCCCTGAGTTGATGAGGTACAATCTTAGAGCGTCAGCTCCGAATGTTTCCATCAGTTCATCTGGTGCCGTGTAGTTTTTCAGACGTTTTGACATCTTCTTGCCGTCTTCTGCCATAACGATACCGTTAACGATAACGTTTTTAAAAGCTGGCTTGTCGTATAGAGCTGTTGAAAGAACAGTTAACGTGTAAAACCATCCGCGGGTCTGATCCAGACCTTCAGCGATGAATTCAGCAGGGAAACCTTCTTTGAACATTTCTTTGTTCTCAAAAGGGTAGTGAAGTTGAGCAAATGGCATTGAACCAGATTCAAACCAGCAGTCTAGGACTTCTGGAATTCTTCTGTATGTCCCTTCTTCACCAGTTTGTGTGAACGTTAAATCATCCACGTTTTCTTTGTGAAGGTCAGTGACTCGCACACCAGTTCTCTGGAAAAGTTCTTCAACAGAGCTGATGCAAACGCGGTTGTTTGTTTTGTCGTTAATCCAGATAGGGATTGGTGTACCCCAGATTCTGTTTCTTGAGATCGACCAGTCACGCGAGCCCTCAAGCCATTTTCCGAAACGTCCGTCTTTAATGTGCGACGGAGTCCAGTTGATCTGAGCGTTTGAAGCCAGGAGTCTGTCTTTGATTTTTTCTACACTCACATACCAAGACGGGATCGCCTTGTAGATAAGTGGAGTATCAGAGCGTGGACAGAATGGGTAACTGTGAACCAGAACCCCTTGGTCATAAAGTTTATTTTCGTCTTTTAATTTTTTGATGATGTCTTTATCAGCAGTCTTTACATGAACGCCGGCGAAGTCGCTAACTTCAGCTGTAAATTTACCAGCATCATCAACCGGACACTCAAGAGCAGTGATGCCTGCTTCTTTCATTACACGGTTATCGTCTTCCCCGAAAGCAGGAGCGATATGAACGATACCTGTACCATCAGTTGTTGTAACGTATCCGTCATTTAGAACAACGAATGCTCCAACAGCTTCATGTTTTTTGAAGTACGGGAAAAGCGGCTCGTAACGAAGACCTTTTAGTTGCGCTCCAGTGTAAGACTCAAGCACTTCATAATTTCTCTTCTTCGAGTAAGCTTCTACGCGATCTTTTGCGATAATGAACTTGATGTCCTTATCTTTGTCGTGGATTTTTACGTATTCAATCTCTGGCCCCATACACAGAGCAAGGTTTGAAGGAAGTGTCCAAGGAGTTGTCGTCCATGCAGCGATGTAGAAGTCCTGATCTTTTACTTTGAATAAAACAGTGACCGCTGGGTCTTGAACGTCCTGGTAGTTTGAACTTGCTTCGAAGTTTGAAAGAACTGTTCCAAGTGCAGTTGAGAAAGGAACAACTTTTGTTCCTTGGTAAATTAAATCTTTTTTCCAAAGCTCTCCGATTACCCACCAAACTGATTCCATGAAATCAGCGTCCATTGTTTTGTAATCGTTTTTGAAATCAACCCAACGGCCGATTCTCGTGATCGTTTTTTCCCACTCGTTAGTGAAACGTTGAACGATAGAGCGGCACTCATCGTTGTAACCTTTGACTCCGAATTGTTTAACTGCATCTTGAGCAGACATACCTAATTTTTTATCGATCTCGTGTTCGATTGGAAGACCGTGACAGTCCCAACCAAAACGTCTTTCAACGTAACGACCTTTCATCGTGAAGTAACGAGGAACGATATCTTTTAGAGTTGAAGCTAAAAGGTGACCGTGGTGAGGAAGACCTGTGGCAAAGGGAGGCCCATCATAAAAAATGTACGGCTTGCCCTTTCTTGTCTGATCAAGTGACTTCTTGAAAATGTCATTTTCTTTCCAGAAATCTAAAATTTTGTGTTCGCTTTTTACGAAAGAGAACGAGGTATTTTCCGATTCATTTACTTCGGTATTGAGATCAGTTGACACGAAAGGCTCCTTTGGGGTGATTCACGGGGGAAATTTTATCATAAAAAGGGGGAGTATTCCAGTGAGAACCTATACTTATCAGAGGATCGTTCCGATAGAGTGAACATGAAAAAGACTTTGCTCATTCTTCTGTTTGCTCTGGCGTTTTGTGCAACTGCACAAGAGGTCATTCCCGGGCCGAAATTGGAATTCAAAGGGCAAAACCAAAGTGTCACTCCTTGGGGAAATATCCCGGTTAACTCTTTTTTGTCGTTTAAGGACTGGAAAGAAGAGAGTGATATCAGAGATCAGGTTCCCGATTGGGAAAAAATCATCAGAGAAAGAAACAACCGTGAGCTTGTTGGCCGCATCTATCAGTGTGTCGGAATCTGTCGCATTGACCGCGGAGAGAGCTTTTTTAACGGTTCATACCGCACAGGTCTATACGAAGGGGATGAAATCCAGACGGTAGGCGATAGTTATGCGTGGATCTTTTTGTTTGATGGAACGATGGTGAGGCTTTCACCTCAGTCGTCGGTGACGTTTAACGAATTCAATGTAGGTGTTAAAGAAAATTTCATTAATGCCAGAATCAATGCCGGAAATGTCCTATGGCTTTCTCGCCATGAAAACACTTTTGAAGAAGTAAACGTGCGCGAAACAGATGTGATTTTCTTCCCGTATTCAGAATATGAATCTCTGCCGGTGAATGATAAGAAACAATATATCGAAGATGATTTATTTGAACTCCTTTCAGAAAAAAAGACCTTCATTAACCATTACAAATCACTCAATGAAACGATTGAGGCCAATAATAAACTGACTAAGAAAAAGCCGACCTATGCTTTTTTAGTTATGCCCAATGCGACGATAATGGGTGAGTCTCCGAGTGTTGAAATGGTAGTGCTCCTTGGTGGAAAATCATTTTTTAAAAAGCGCTCGACAGAATTGCTTGGAATGAAGGCTACTGAAGACACTCCGGAAGATCTCAACTTACAGCTGCGCGGTTTTGACAATAAAACACTCAACACGATTCAAGATGATCTATGGATTTCTATTGATGAAAAAGGAAGAAATTACGCTCATGCCGACGAAGTTAGATGGCTGAATGTCGGTGAATTTTTAACCAAAAGAATTCCAAGTATCATGATGGGGCGTGAGATCTTTTTAAAGCGTTATTCCGAGTTTGCTTTCAGGGAAAAATACGATCCGATGGTCCTGGCCAAAAAAGATGGCTACAGACTTTGGGGTAAAATCAAAGCAGATGAAGGTGAAAAAAAGGCGGACCTGGAGCTGCGTCTGGATTTCTTAAAAGAGTATTTCCGCAGGGTGGAGACTTCAAACCTTCTGGCCAGTTCGCGCTTCAGGGAGCGCCTTGAAGAAAGGGGAGAAAAGACGCAGGCAATGACTTATGGAAATTATTTTTTCATCACCGCGCTTAACCGTTATTACAAATACGGCGAGCAATTCAGAGATATTTCTGATGACAAAGAAACCGGAGAAGTTTTAAACTCAACTAAAAAACTTCTTTGGAAAAAAATGCATGGGATCAGATAAATACCACCTTGTTCTCGGCTCACAAAGCCCGCGTAGAAAACAACTTCTCTCTTACATCAACATTCCTTTTCAGATTTTAACAGCTGATTTGGATGAAGTGTCCGATGAGACAGCGCCCGATCGCATTGCGATGGATTTAGCTTCACAAAAAGCACGCGCGGTTATGGATAAGGCCTCTGGAATTGAAAATCCTTTCATCATTTCTTCCGACACCATCGTTGTCCTGGATGGAAAGCTCTACGGCAAACCAAAAGACAAAGACGATGCACGCGCTATTTTAAATGAGCTTTCCGATAAGACTCACCAGGTGATTACTGGAGTGAGCTTTCTGTTTGTTGACCAGTCCACGAAAAAATTGCGTGAGCACTTATTCTTTGATTCGACTGAGGTGACATTTACAGAAATCTCGAAAGAGTTGATGGATGACTATATTGCGACAGGGGAGTCATTGGATAAAGCAGGCGCCTACGGCATTCAGGGGGCAAGCTTAACATTTATTTCAAATCTCTCAGGGTCATATTCCAACGTAGTCGGGTTTCCCCTCGATAAAGTCGTAGGCGAGCTTGCAATTGTACTTGGTGAAAATTACCGAAGTCAGTTCCTTTAAGCTATCTAAGTTTCTTCGTCGGTTTAAAACTGCTGTTTTTCTTAACAGACTTCGTAGGTCTTAAGCTCAGCGTTTTAAGTGTCGTCGAAGTTTTCTCAACAGCTTTAGAAGCAGAATTTCTGCCGATACCAGCAGCTTTAGAATAGGTTGCAGTGTCTTCGATAGGGGTCAGTGAATTGGTCGTTTGATTGTCAGTTGTCATGTCATCCTCTTTGTTAAATCGTTAATGGTAGATCCGGTTTTGTAACCCTTTCAACCAATAACAATTCCACGCAAGGAAGTTGTAGAAGGTTCAAAAAAGTTACTTAGAAGGTAAAGTCGTCAATAGAGTCTCCTTTAAAACAAAACCGACTAAAGTGCTCTTCTTATCGGTCCTGGTGACTAAGTACTTAAGCTAATTATACTACGGTACAGAGCTTTTTCCTATCCCCCCTGTAATAGGCAAACTTTCCCACTCTGCTAAGGTTGTAAATCATTGATTTATAGGGCAATCTTAGTACTTGAAATGGAATTTTAATGCCAACAAAATAAGGTGAGCTTCATGAATAAGCTTCGTTTAGCAGTAACTGCAATCACGCTGGGAACTCTTCTTTCTTCATGTTCTACATTCAACAAAATGGCCGTCGGAGGAGCAGGGGATCTGATTTACACTTCAGGAAATGGTGTTTTACACGAATCAAATTTCGACGTGTTTAAAGATGGTCTACCAGGCAACTTACTTTTAATCGAGGGGCTTCTTGCTCAATCACCAAAAAATATGGACCTCCTGGCAACTCTGAATAAAGGGTATGCCGGCTATGCTTTTGCTGTGAATGAAACGCATATGTACGAAGAAGAGTGGGCCGAATTAAAAAGCGAAGAAGGTAAAAAACAAGCGCTTTTTAATTACACCAGATCACTTAATTTCGGGCTTCGTTACCTGAAAGAAAAAGGCCTCGATTTAAACGACATCATCTCCCGCATGAATGAACCACAAGGAATTCACCTGCTCTTAGACAAAAAGATGGGCGATGATAAGAGAGACCTGGAGATAGTTCTCTTTACAGCGCAGTCGCTGGCCGCACTAGTGAACATTCAAAAAGACAATATGGGATTAGTGTCTCAACTTCCTGCTGCTAAAGGAATGTTTGATTGGGTTTGTTTAAAAGATCCATCAATTAACTACGGCACGTGCGATATTTTCTACGGAGCTTATGAAGCGGGACGCCCGCAAATGCTTGGTGGAAATCCGGCAAAAGGAAAAGAGATTTTCTTAAAGGCGATTGCTAAACATCCACACAATTGGCTGATCAGAACAAGTTATATGCAGTTTTATTTGATTCCTCAAAATGATGAAGAAGGTTTCAAAGAGCAGATGCTGGCGATGAAAGGCTTCCATGATGAATTCCAAAAATACTACATCTACGACCAGAATCCAAAAAGCGAATCAGCATGGACAAGAGAGTCGGGGATGAGATTTTATCAGACTCTCTCACTAAAACGTTATGAATTAATGAACCGCTTTCAAAAGCAATTTTTTTAATAGGCAAAATTTAAAAAGGTAATGAACATGAAAACACTTTTACTTTCAATGACTCTCTTTGCATCGATGAATCTTCATGCGGCCATTAAGGTTGGCGTTCTTGCTCCTGAAGGAACTGGATGGGCAAAGAACATCAAAAAGATGGCAACAGAAATTAAAGACGCAACTAAAGGCAATGTTGAACTAAAAATCTACTACGGTGGTTCTCAGGGAGACGAGCAGGATGTTTTGAGAAAAATTCGAATTGGTCAGTTACAGGGAGGAATTTTTACCGGAAAAACTCTGGGAGAAATTAATGGAGATGTCCGCGTAATGGAAGTTCCATTTACTTTTAACCATGACCGTGTGAAGGCCCTAAAAACGCTTGAGGCAATGACTCCATTTTTTAATCAGAAATTCGAGCAAAACAAGTTTAAGAACCTGGCAACATTTGAAATTGGACATGTTTATTTTGTTACTCAAAAAAAGGTGCAGGACTTAAATTCAATTAAGTCGCTCAAAATCTGGACTTGGGATGGTGATCCAATTGTTGCAACTCTTTTCGAATCAATGAACCTAATCGGTGTACCTCTTGCTCTTCCAGATGTATTGGCTTCTCTTTCTACTGGTGTCGTTGAAGCTGCTTATGCACCACCTATCGGGATTATCGCTCTTCAATGGAACACAAAAGTAAAATACATTGTTGATTTTCCAATTTCATATTCAATTGGTGCTTTTGTTATCACTAACTCTGCATGGGCGAACATTTCTCCTGCTGATCAGAAGATTGTGTCAGATATTGCAAAAAAATATGAAAAAGAGATTAACTCTGGAAACGCTAAAGACAATGATGATGCCATGGCCGCTATTAAGTCTCAGAAGATTGAATTCGTGAAATTTAGTGACTCAGAAATCAAGGTTGCTCAAGGTTATAGAGCTGTCTCTTATACACATCTCCGAGCCCACGAGACGCTCAGTAAACTCGTA
>CAXHHE010000074.1:0-11264 GCA_964016365.1 uncultured Bacteriovorax sp.
TTATTGGATGCATCCAATTTGACAGTGGTAATTCGCTCTTCCATATAAGTTTTGAAGTTTTGAGATCGCGGGCCACGGCATAGCTTCTATCTGCAAGTTTTGCTTTTTCAACACCTGTGCCGATGTAGACGATATTGTTTTCAATAGAAGGAGTGGCATCCAGGTGACCATCTGTAGCGTGCCAGATTTCCTGCATTGTATTTGGATTAATAGCATAAAGGCCGTCAGCTCCAGCAGAGGCCAGCATAATGTCCTGGTGATCGACATTTGTAATAATTTGCTGGCCTTCAGTATGACCTTTTGTCGAAAAGGCCTTGATGAATTTGCCTGTCTTTAAATCAAAAGAATAAACTCTGGCATGGTGGGTGAGATGGTTTCCTTCTCCAGCATAGATTTTATGATTAAAGATCACTGGTCTGGTTGTAACACTTGTCCCAATGTAAAATTTTCTTTTAACCTGAAGATCATTATGAGAAATTTCATAAATGTGGCCGTCATCACTACCATAAAAAAGAGAGTTGCCTGACGAAGCAGCTGATCGAAATGATCCATTGGGAAGTTTGATTTCTTTTAATAAGGTCAAGTCAAAGTTTTGAGCAGGGGATAAACTTACGGTGTAGTCATGGACTCGCATTTTTTCATCAGGGTATGCTTCATTACTGGAGATTGCATTTTTACTTGAGTACCACTTAACAGTAGTTAAGAAACTAGGCATCGTTTTTATATAGTCATAACCTTTATAGAGTCCCATCCCCAGTATGTTCATGATAATCATTGAGAAAATGACTCTCTTTTTTAGCAATACTTCTAAAAATTGCTTGGGCCCTTCCGTATTTAATTTAACTCCAAAAAGCCCGGCGATAAATCCTGCAAGAGAGCTTAATCCAACAGTGATTGCCGTCAATGGAATCAAAACTGTAGGAATAATAGCAGGTGTTATCCCTCTCGTTGCAGCTTCATGATTATTAATTAGCCAGTGTAATGCGTCCATTATTTCCATCTACCCATACTTTATCCCCATCTTTTAAAAAAAGATGGCATTGTTTAATTTCACTTACGGCCGGTAAATTCATCTCACGTGCTACAATTGCACAATGAGAAAGAACTCCACCTTTATCTACAATAATTGCCTGCGATTTTAAAAATAGACCAGTCCATCCCGGGTCTGTTGATTCAGCAACCAGGATAGTCTTTTCAGGCCAGGAGTCAGTGTCTGTGTTATCAGGATCAATAACAACTCTTACTTCGCCGTAGGATAATCCAGGAGAAAGGGCCAGCCCATCCATCATCTTTTTTTTGTGATTGGTTTTTCCCTTTAAGACGTCTTCGATATTCTCTAACTCGATAATTGTAGGCAGAGAAATAGATTTACAAAGTTCTGACTGGGCCTTTCTTTTGTTAGCGAGAGTCAAGTTAAAATTCATTTCCTCTATTTCTTTGTAATTGTGCCAGAAAATAAGCTCACCTATTTGATTTCTTCTAGCAATCTCTAAAGCAATAAAGCGGATATGGGAGTAGGGAGAGAGAAGGAGCATTTTCCATTGCTCTCTTAATTCCAGCATCTCTTTTAAGAGAAGCCATTCTTTTTTGATGACTTCTTTTTTGTAAGTTTTTAAAGCATCAATTTCAGCTTCAACAGAAAAGTTTGTCGAGCTTTCTTTTATCTCTCTTTTAGGTGTGTTTTTAAAAAAGGCCTTTTCACCAAGCTCACTCCATCGTGGATAGGCAAGTTCAAGTTCTCCTGGGCCTCTATGGCCAAACTTCTTTAGAAAGAGCAATTGTTTGCTCTTGTCATCTAAGGCCTCTTTGTATTCATTGTTCATATCCATTGTAACGGTATGAAGACCTTGGGCCATCCATTTATTTAATAGCGAATCGATCTGACTATCACTATCAAGACCTTTTAATAAGGCCTTCAGGTTCTGTGATGTTGTTTCTATTAATGTGACCAATAATAAGGGCCAGAGAAGGTGCGAGCTGTAAAAATCACTCACTTCCTTTTTAAAAGATTTAAGTAGCTCTTCATTTGTGTAATCTTTATAAAATGTTGCATCTTGAACCCTGAAACTCTTGTCTTTTAAGAGCAGCATTTCTTTAGTGCATTCCTTAAGCCAAACATTTCTCTCAGTAGATAATCGCATTCCTACTTTGAGCATTCTCCACATTGTAAATGGCGTCAGTGCCAATGTCTTAAAGGTCATTTTTTTGAAATCAAAAGAGAGCTTTGGCCTATTGTGGAGAGTATGATCCATCTTTAAACGATACGGGATAGGACCGAAATAAAAAGGGGCAAGCATTGAAATATTGACGAATCCTTTGTTGAAAATTCTTTCCAAAAGAGAGTGATCAGCATTGGTTAAATCCTGTTCAATACCTAAATATCCTAGCTTTTTTAATGCGCTTGAGAACGCTTTGTCTTTAGAGAAGGCCTCTTTCCAAATGCTGAAAGTTAATTCGCTTGGTGGACCACTCCATTCTGCAAATGTTCCTCCATCCCAAATAGTCTCTTTTGAGTAACTTTTTTTTAGTCTGTTGATTTCATCTTCAATAAGTCGTTTTGTTTCTGATTTTCCCGATAAGGCAGTTATCGGCCTAGATTGCAGGACAAACAGTTGGCCTTTCTTATCAATGGCCCATTCCATATCAATTTCTACCTCAAAGAGGTCTCGAACCTTCATTCCTGTTTCAATGAGTCCGTTGATATCAAAAGGAGCTTCTATGCCAGGTTTTTTTTCTTCAAAATGGAGTGGCGTTTTTTTTCCAGAAACTAAGTCTTCCCCAAGCCCCATAATGGCCTCAGCTATCCAGCCTTTTTCTCCTGTCCTTGGGTCGGTACTAAAAAAAACTCCTGAATAGTGCGGGTCCACCATGACTTGAAGAACAACATTCATGACACCTTTTGAGTCACCTAAAAAATGCTCGCGATAGAGAGTGCTGGATTTTTTATTTATCGAAGAAAAACAATTTTTAATGGCCCTCTCAAGGTCACTGAATTTTTCAATATTCAGATATGTCGAGTTTTGTCCGGCGAAACTCTGTTCACTAGAATCTTCCCCTACGGCCGAGCTTCTTACAGCAAGTTTTTCTTGATTGTTTTTGTTCCACCATTTTTGAATCTCTTCCATCTCTATAGGTGTAGGAGGTGAATCTAAAATAAGCCCATCAGGAACAGGGAAGCCTGCATTTTTCATCAGTCCTAAGGTGAAGCCTTTTCCACCTAGGAATGAGTGTTTTTTAGTAATGTCGTTAAAAAAATAGATACTCATAATGCTATGACGATAGCTTGTGGTCAGTTAAATAAACATGATGAGTATTAGGTTTTAAAGAAAAAGGCCCCTTTGTAGGGGGCCTTGTCATTTGAAGTTAATCGGTTGGTAGCTCGAGCTCTTAAAAACCGCAGACGGCCTTTATTCCTTACTGCGAAATCAAAACAGTCCGCAGGACTGTTTTGTCGAGCTACTTTCTAGCAGCGAAAATCCCTTGAACAACACCACGGTTCATACGTGCGATGTTATCAAGCTTAATTCCTTTTGGACACTGAGCTTCACACTCAGCTTCGTTTGTACAGTTTCCAAATCCTAGCTCGTCCATTTTCTCAACCATTGCTAGAGCGCGAGACTCAGCTTCAACCTGTCCTTGCGGAAGAAGTGCAAGTTGAGAAACTTTTGCAGCA
Organism: uncultured Bacteriovorax sp.; assembly: GCA_964016365.1. Taxonomy (GTDB): domain Bacteria; phylum Bdellovibrionota; class Bacteriovoracia; order Bacteriovoracales; family Bacteriovoracaceae; genus Bacteriovorax. The sequence continues at coordinate 3,674 of CAXHHE010000074.1, forward strand.
ACGAAAAGCATAGCTGAAGCGTTTTTACAGCTCGCTACGCAGGCACCACAACCGATACAGGCAGCAGCGTCCATCGCTAGTTCTGCTTCTTCGTGACCGATTAGGATTGAGTTTCCATCTGGAGCGTTTCCAGTGTTGATATTAACGTATCCACCAGCGGCCATGATTTGATCGAAAGCTGATCTATCAACCATAAGATCTTTAACAACCGGGAAGGCCTTTGCTCTCCATGGCTCGATAACGATCTCATCGCCGTTTTTGAATTTTCTCATGTGAAGCTGACAAGTCGTAACACCGCCTTGAGGGCCGTGTGCTTCACCGTTGATCATAAGAGAACACATTCCACAAATACCTTCGCGGCAGTCGTGGTCGAATGCGATCTGGTCACCTTTTTCGCGAACCAGTTTGTTGTTAAGGATGTCTAGCATTTCCAAGAATGACATATCAGGAGAGACGCCATCCAGGTTATAGTCGACCATTTGTCCTTTATCTTTGCTATTTTTTTGTCTCCAGATTTTAAGCTTTAGAGACATTGTTTCTGTGCTATTTCCACCCATATTAAGGTCCTTGTTTGTGGAACTCTAAATAAAGAGTTCATTTCTTTTACATTTTCATGCGGAGTAAAAATGCTCCAGTGGAGCATTTTTTCCACAAACTTACTTGTAAGATCTTTGTGTTAGTTTTACGTTCTCAAACTTCAGTTCTTCAATGTGACGAAGTGGTTCTACGCCGTCGCCTTGGTATTCCCAAGCGGCAACGTGACAGTAGTTTTCGTCATCGCGTTTTGCTTCACCTTCTTCAGTTTGAGACTCTTCTCTGAAGTGTCCACCACATGATTCTGGTCTCATTAGAGCATCAAGGGCCATTAGCTCCCCAAGCTCTAAGAAGTCAGCAACGCGACCAGCTTTTTCAAGCTCAGTGTTAACGTCAACGTTTGATCCAGTTACTTTTACATCTTTCCAGAATCTCTCGCGGATGCTTCTGATTTGATCAATGGCCTTCTTTAGACCTTGCTCATTTCTCGCCATACCAACGTGATCCCACATAATTTTTCCAAGCTCTTTGTGGAAATCATCAACCGTTTTTGTTCCGTTGATTGCCAGAAGTTTGTCGTATTTTGCTTTTGAGTTCTTTAGTGCTGTTTCAAATTCAGGATGAGACGTCTCAAGCTTTTCGAATTTGTTTGAAGCAAAGTAATCACCGATTGTGTACGGGATAACGAAGTATCCGTCAGCTAGACCTTGCATTAGAGCTGAAGCTCCAAGGCGGTTTGCTCCGTGGTCAGAGAAGTTTGCTTCTCCAAGAACGAATAGACCTTCGATGTTTGACATAAGGTTGTAGTCAACCCATAGACCACCCATTGTGTAGTGGATAGCAGGGTAGATCATCATCGGAGTTTTGTACGGGTCTTGATCTGTAATCTGTTGGTACATATCAAAAAGGTTTCCGTATTTCTCTCTGATTTTATCGATACCATCGCGCTTAATGGCAGAAGAGAAATCCAGGTAAACGGCCAGACCTGTGGCCCCGACACCAAAACCAGCGTCGCACATATTCTTCGCGTTTCTTGAAGCTACGTCACGAGGAACAAGGTTACCAAATGATGGATAAATTCTCTCTAGGTAGTAGTCTCTTTCTTCTTCTGGAATATCCTGTGGCTTTCTAGTGTCACCTTTTTTCTTTGGAACCCAAACGCGTCCGTCGTTACGAAGAGACTCAGACATTAGAGTCAGCTTTGATTGGTGATCACCTGAAACCGGGATACAAGTAGGGTGAATTTGCGTGAAACATGGGTTTCCAAAATAAGCACCTTTTTTGTAAGCGCGGAATGCAGCTGAAGCGTTTGAAGCCTTTGCGTTTGTCGAAAGGTAGAACACGTTTCCGTATCCACCAGTCGCCAGGATGACAGCGTCGGCCATATGTTTTTCGAATTCACCTGTTACAAGGTTTCTTGTGATAATACCGCGAGCCTTACCGTTAATGATAACTAGCTCAACCATTTCACGGCGAGTAAGTGATTTTACTTTTCCGTTATTCACTTCTTTCATCATTGCAGAGTATGCACCTAAAAGAAGCTGTTGCCCTGTTTGTCCACGGGCATAGAAAGTTCTTGAGACTTGAGATCCACCGAAAGATCTGTTTGAAAGAGTTCCACCATATTCACGAGCGAATGGTACACCTTGAGCAACACACTGATCGATGATGTTGTTAGCAACCTCAGCAAGACGGTGAACGTTTGCTTCACGAGCGCGGTAGTCCCCACCTTTTACAGTGTCGTAGAATAGACGGTAAACAGAGTCCCCGTCGTTTGGATAGTTTTTAGCAGCGTTGATACCACCTTGAGCGGCAATCGAGTGAGCGCGTCTTGGTGAATCCTGGATACAGAAAGTTGTGACATTATACCCTAGTTCGGCCAGAGAAGCGGCAGCAGATCCACCAGCGAGCCCTGTTCCAACGATGATAACAGAGTATTTTCTCTTGTTAGCAGGGTTGACGATTTTCATGTGGAATTTATGGTTTTTCCATTTTTCAGAAATAGCTCCTGCAGGAACTTTCCCGTCTAGTTTTTTAATTTTATCAGCTGGAGTTGTCATATTAGTGTGCTCCTTGGAAATAACAGAAAATTGAAAGCGCTGAGAATCCAACAGAAACAAGGATTCCGAAGGCCCAGGCTGCGCATTTTAGTTTTGGCATATACTTAGGGTGGTTTAACCCCAGTGACTGAAATGCTGACCAGAAACCGTGGCTGACGTGGATACCTAAGCTAGTCACACACACGATGTAGAAAAGAACGTGAAGAGGATTTTGGAAATACTCAATCGTCGTTCTGTACATGTCTCTCATCACTACACCATGAACTTCAGTTTCATAGTGAGAACCGAATTTCAGATTGATTAAGTGAAGGATTAAAAAGATCAGAGTGATGATACCAGTAAAAGGCATCGTGCTCGATGCAAACGTGGCCCCACGGCCTGAATGTTTTCTCGAGTGGTACTGGATAGGTCTTGCCGCTTTGTTTTCAAGAACAAGCTTAATGGCCATGACAGTGTGGACGATGAAAAGAAGACCAAGACCAGCTTCCGCTAAATAGATAAGCGGGTTGCTTGTTAACGTGTACGAGTACTTGTTAAAAGCGTCGCTTCCAACAACGAGAAGAACGTTGCCGAGTAAGTGAGATAAAACGAAACCGCAAAGAAGGAGACCCGTCACACCCATAATCTGTTTTTTAGTTACAGAGTTGAGGTACGAGCACGAACATTTAGAACTCATAGGTAAGTGCCCCTTGGAAAAAATCGTTATCAAAATAATGTGAGTTGTCCAAAAGGATTTTACTCCAGTGGAAACGAATGGTTAAGCAGAATATGGACTTTTTTAAATAGGTTAATTTTAGCCTTGTTTTACTCAAAAAAAGTCACTATTTTTTGATCAGATGCTGTGGCACTATTAGGTAAGTTTTATTTGAGGAAATATGAAAGAGACAGATATGCAATTCGTGGGATGGCGAGAAATTGTTAGTCTTCCCAAATTTAAGTTAAAAGACTTGCGAGCGAAAATTGATACAGGTGCTAAGACGTCGGCCCTGCATGCAGACAGTATTGAATTCATCAACATTAACGGTAAGAAATACGTCAAATTTCTCTTTATTACTGAAGATGGCAAGCATCATTATATAAAGTCGCCTTTTATTGAAGAGCGCGCGATTAAAAGCTCTAACGGTGACAAGACCATTAGACCTGTCGTGAAGACTGAAATCAAAATGGGTAAAGAACGTTTTGAAATCGAAGTGACGTTAATTAACCGCGACCTGATGGGTTTTAAAATGCTCATTGGACGTGAGGCCTTAAATGGCAGATTCCTGATTAATCCGGCCAAACACAATATGCTCAAATCTAAAAAGGAAAAGGCACAATGAAAATTGGTATTCTTTCAAGAAACTCGGGGCTGTACTCAACCAAGAGATTAGTCGAGGCCGCTAAAGCGCGCGGGCATGAAGTTGAAGTCATCGATACACTCAAGTGTTACATGGATATTACTTCCACTAAGCCTATGGTTCACTACCAAAGCCGAGCGCTTGATGATTTCAATGCCATTATTCCCCGCATCGGCGCGTCAATCACCTTTTATGGTTGTGCTGTTATCCGTCAATTTGAGATGATGGGTGTTTTCTCATTAAACGAAAGTGTGGCCATCACCAGAAGCCGCGACAAACTTCGCTCTCTACAACTTTTATCGAGAAAGGGATTAGGCCTTCCGGTCACAGGTTTTGCTCACTCGACAAAAATGACTCAGGAACTAATTAAGTTAGTTGGTGGCGCTCCTTTAGTAGTGAAACTTTTAGAAGGGACACAAGGAAAGGGAGTCGTTCTCGCGGAAACTGAATCAGCGGCCGAATCGGTTATTGATGCCTTTCGTGAAATGGATGCAAACATTTTAGTTCAAGAGTTTATTAGAGAAGCTAAAGGATCTGACATTCGTTGTTTCGTTGTCGGTGATGAAGTAGTGGCCTCGATGATGAGAACAGCAAAGCCAGGTGAGTTTAGAAGTAATCTTCACCGCGGAGGAACTGCTAAGATTATCGAGATCACGGAAGAAGAAAGAAAAGCGGCCCTTGATGCAACGAAGGCCCTGGGCCTTAACCTTGCCGGTGTGGATATGCTGAGGTCATCGCGCGGACCACTTATTATGGAAGTCAATTCATCTCCAGGATTAAATGGAATTGAGACGGCTACCGGAAAAGATGTTGCTGGAATGATCATCGAGTATCTTGAGCGCATGGATAAGAGTTCGACAGAGACGAAAGGGAACGGTTAGTGAATATTACGGAATTTCCCGCAGAGTATTTTATCAAATTAGATGGCCAGGAATTTCTTCTTGGCCGTTTGTCTATTAATAAGATGAATAGCAGTTTCTGGGTTGAAGTGGATATTGTTCAAAAAGAATCGAAGAAAATATTCGCTCACGTTGGTAACCTTTATAATGTCGCTGACCTGGACGAAGCGATTACATCCTCAGTTCAAATGCTTTCTAAATATGTGAAGCCTTGATTTCTTGGTATTAACTCGATTAATTGACTTTCGGCCTACATTCCCTTAACAAACGGGCCCTGGGTGATGTTATAATCATTCACAATGAGAATGTACGTCCTCCTTATATTTACGGCCATCTTCCTGTCTTTTCAGGCGGCCTACTACGCTATTAATTTACAAAAGAAGACAATTGCCGGGCCGCTAGAAATTCAAGAAATCCAGGGATTCAAAAAAGAGTTTGAGCTCACAAGAAGGCCAGTGCTCGAAATTGACCTGAGTGCCATGTATCCCTCAAGAAGTTTTGCTCAATTACTTCAACCCGTGAATGCTTTTTCCCGTGAAGCAAGCAACACTAAAACCTATTTTTCAAGACCGTGCCGATCAAGCAGCGATTTCATGAGTAAACTCTACCAGAGTAAGAGTGAGACATGGGAGGATTTCCGCTGCAATAAGATTAGTGAACTTCCTGAACTGTTTTTTGAAACACCTCCGCTGATTCATGAAAGTGGGGTGAGTTACGCTTACCTGGCCTTTTTATCAGGGCGCGAGCCTTTTTATTCAAATGACTGGGTGAGATCAAATCTTAACTTGTTTCATGCTTATGAACTTGTCGAACTTCCCGTTAAAAGTTTAGAAGGGAATTTTAGAATTCTTTCAAATTTAAAAAAGCCAGACCTGGAACTCTTAGTGAAAGGTGAAAGTTATATTGTCACTGACAATTACTTTTTAGTTCGAAACCGTCAGGATTTTAACGTTACCTATAAGATTTTTCCTCGTTCTGAGCTAGATAGTTATCTAAAAGAAAAAGTTTATTTCCTTCATACTTACGAAGAAGGAGAGGCCTGTTACTATAAAGAAGGGCGCTTTTGCTGGGAAAAAGATGACCGAACGTTGATTGCGGTACTAATGCAGTCATCGATTATTCTTTTTATAGGCTCGATCGTTGTTTTAGTTTTAATTGCCGTTATTCTTTATAAAAAAATTAAGCAGCAAAGCTTTGAAGAAGAAAGAAAAAAACATGCTCTTCGCGTTTTAACCCACGAATTAAGAACTCCAATAGCCAACCTCATGCTTTTAGTTGAAAGCATTAATAAAGAAAGCGACACCATTCCTACAAATGTTTTGGAAGACTTTTTAAAAGTCGAGGGTGAAGTGTACCGCTTAAAACGCTTGGCCGAAAAAAGTACGAGCTACCTGCAAACTCATGATGGCCAGTCTTTGGTGTTTATTAACCTGTCAGTAGTGCCTTCTATAAATGAGCTAATGGAAAATATGCTTGCCGATTATGAAGAGAAGGGTGTCAAAGTTATTTTACCTTCACCCGACCGCTCATTTTCGTTAGATGTCTACTGGTTTGGTATTTGTGTGAAAAACCTTCTGGAAAATGCACTTTATCACGGGCAAAGTCCGGTTGTGGTAAGATTAGAAACGACGGAAGAGGCACTAACATTATCAGTGACGGATTCGGGACATTGTCCCTATAAAAGTTTAGATGAACTTCTCTCTGCCGATCGAAGTAAAAAACCAAGCGCAGGTCTGGGGCTTGGAATGAGTATCGTGCAGAAAATTATGAAAGAGATGGACGGAAGGCTTTCATATAACCAGACACCGACGACGTTTTCGCTTTTTTTAAGGAATAAAAAATGAAACAGGTTCTCATTATTGAAGACGACGAAAATTTAGGCAAGTCGCTAAAGAAAATCCTCGAAGACGAAGGTCTTGTTGCTCATTTAGCACCGACACTAAAAGAGGCAAGAGAGCTTACCAGTGACTCATTAGATGTCATCGTTTTAGATTGGATGCTCCCCGATGGACAGGGAATTGATTTTTTGCGTGAACTGCGCGCGAAAAACACTTCTGTTCCTGTCATTATGTTAACAGCAAGGACTGATCTTATTGATAAAGTCCTGGGCCTGGAAACAGGTGCCAGCGATTATATGACAAAGCCATTTGAGTCCCGCGAATTAGTCGCGCGTGTGCGCGTGCAACTTCGTGAGAAACACGCACCTAAAGAAAAAGATGAACGCATCGTGATGGGGAAACTCATCATCAATTCTTTAGATAAAGAAGTTCTTTTTGACGGCAAACGCGTGACTATGACCAAAATGGAGTATGAACTTTTAAAACTTCTGGCCGAAAACCCACGCCAGACGTTTTCCCGTGAAAACCTACTTGATAAAGTATGGGGTTATGAAAATTACCCAACCACTCGAACTGTTGACACCCACGTTTTACAAATCAGACAAAAAACGTCTGATGACGTGATTGAGACGGTGCGAGGCCTTGGTTACCGCTTGGGAACCATCTCCAATGTCAATTCGAATTGACAATCAATTTACTAAGAACTGACGCAAGAATTTAGTCCTCTGCTACGATGAGATTACCATCAGGAGGACCTATGAATAAATTCACTTACGGAATCGCGCTTCTTTCTACGGCATTTTTAATGAGCTGTACGACGTCTGAAAAAGACATGAAGGAGAAGCTGTCTCTTATACACATCTCCGATCCCACGAGACGCTCAGATATCGCGTATGCCGTCTTCTGCTTGAAAATGGGGGGGG
>CAXHHE010000075.1:0-11190 GCA_964016365.1 uncultured Bacteriovorax sp.
GGAGACCTGGAGCTAGAGTCACTTCTACTTGCTTACTCAAAGGGAATTTTCCCCTGGCCGATTTCCAGCGAATACCCTCTGGCCTGGTTTTCACCTGACCCACGTGGGATTTTAGCTTTTGAAAAAATGCACATGAGTAAGAGCCTTAGAAAGTTTCTAAGAAAGAGCCCGTATGAGGTGAAGTTTAATACTAACTTTGAAGCCGTCATCATGAACTGTGCCCAAGTCCCCCGTTCAGACAATCAAGGAACATGGATCACTCAGGACATTATTAATGCCTATATCAACCTCTTTAAAAATGGGTTTGCCTACTCTGTTGAGACTTACCTTGATGAGCGCCTGGTGGGCGGGATTTACGGGGTCTGTATCAATAAATTCTATTCCGGCGAGAGTATGTTCCACATTGAAGATAACGCCTCTAAGGTGGCGCTTATTTCGCTTTTATATCAGCTTCACCAACAAGGGATCAGATGGATCGACACTCAGATGGTCACCCCGGTGGTAGAAAGCCTGGGAGGGGTTTCTATTCCTCGAGAAACCTATTTAAAAATGTTGCATAAGTCGCTTTATTCATAAGGCCCTTAGAAATCCTTAGTGTCTAAAAAATAGACACCCGTTTATAAAAAATGCCCCCTCCCCCCAATCTGGTTAAAACCCTCATAAAATGATGGGGATGAAAACACTATTTTTTACATTATTTGTGGCGGCACAGGCCTTTACTACTCTTTTTGCAGCTGAGGACCTATGTCAGGAAAAACTCAGAGAGCACATGGAGATTGTCACTTCATCTGATGATTATTTTAAATCTCTCAGAGACCATTCGAACACGATTTCTTCTTATGAGATCACTCAGTTACAGAAACTCTTAACCAAGAGATACTCAAGCTTATTAAATTTTCAATCATATTACCAGGGAGAAATGGCCAGATGTAAACCTATCGCCTTGAGCAATGCTGTATCCATTTATGATTTTTCGACGATCAGGGAACTCCTTATTAATGACACTAATTTAAGACGTGTTGTGAAAGGTCTTACGAAATTTGATGGCTTTGAATTAGAGGATTTTTTTAATGATTACAAAAAATACAATTCCAACGAATTTATCTCTGGTGTTTTGAGTGCTGTCTCTGATGACGGTATCGATCTTCCTCAAAACGTAAAATCGATCCATCTTTACCAAAAACAATATGACCCGAATATGTATCGCATTTCAGATAAGGCCATCCAAGGCACAACTGCAGTTGTGGCCGGAGTTGCGCGCTTGTGGGGATTTATCTCTGACCATATGAAATGGAGACAAGGCCGTTTAAATAATAATGAAGAGGCCAAGAGTCTTCTGCGCTCAAAATTAAAACCGTTTGATTTAATTTATGAAAAAAGAACTTTCGTTCTTTCAAACTACACGATCCCAGGACATTGGGGACACGTGGGAGTATGGCTTGGAACAAAAGAAGAACTCATTGAGCTTGGAGTTTGGGATCAGGAGTACTTTGCATTTTTAAGAAAGCAAGTCGAAGCAGGAAACCAGATCATGGAAATTAGAAAACCAGGTTTGGGCTTCCAGAGTCTTGATACTTTTATCAACCTAGACGAAATCGCAGTGACTCGCGTTCTCGGAGTTGCAGACCGCGCGGCCAACGTATTCCAGGATCTCATGGCCCAAGCTGGAAAGGCCTATGACTTTAAATTTGATGCCAGAACAGCTGATAAAATCACATGTGCCGAACTCATCACCTTCAGCTACGGTGATATTAAATGGCATGAAACGAAAACACTTTTCCAAATTAGCCTTCGTCCAGATGACCTGGCCCTTCTTTCAGTGACGAACCCGGAACAATCTGAGTTTGTATTGTACTTAAAAGGAAATAAAAGAGGTGGCGACTTTCAAAATCTTGATAAAGACGAGTGGACTAAATTATTTAAGCTTAAAAAGGAACTGACTCCAGAAGAGCTTGAAGAAGAGGCACGCCTGGCACGCGAAAAAGAAGAAGCAAAAAAACTCGAGGAACTTTATAGAGGAGCGTAGAAATACGCTCCTTTTCGGTGCCTTTTTGGCCCCAAAAATCTCACATTTCCCAATGAAATTGTAATTTTCACCCTACTGCCCAACTCTTATTTGCACGAAAAAAAAAGAGATGATACCCCTTAACTTCAAATTGATTATTTTAGGGAGTGATCATGAAAAATGTATTCTTCGCTTTAAGCGTACTCGCACTATGTGCTTCATGCGGAAATTCTAGCAACAAAGTAAACTCGGGAAGTGTCTCAGGAACAAACGCCCTGACTCCTTCGGCCTTAGTTAATTTCGAAGGAAACTACGACCTCATAGATATGAGAAGTGACGACTGCGGTGCTGCCCTAACAATCACCCGCGCGTGCAATGGCTACCGTCTTCAAAGCAACAACCACATGGGCCCTGAAGACTTCTGTAACGTAAACCTTGGTGGTGAAACTGACCGCAATCCACCGAATCCGGATCGCAATCCACCTAATCCAGACAGAAATCCACCTAATCCAGACAGAAATCCACCCAACCCGGATAGAACTAAACCGGAAGTGACTCAGAAAGGAAATGTACTGACTTCTGTTGTTCGCATTAGCAGCAACCTTGCTTTCACTAATACGCTGACACTTGCTGATAATGGAGTTCTGACAAAAGTGTCGAACTTAAAAAGTAGAACCAGCCGCTGTATGTACCAAAAGAGATAAAAAAAAGGCCTCCGAAATGGAGGCCTTTTTTTATGCACTATAATCGAAGTTTTAATCTGTCTTTATCATCAACTGTCGACTGAATCCCACGCCCACCGTTTAGAGACTTTCTAAACGCTAGTTCGTACTGATCAGCAACCCATTCCTTCTCTGCGTGTCCGGCCATTTCGTATTCGCTTGATAAGCGGATAGCATCTACTGGACAAGCTTCTTCACAGAAACCACAGAATACACAACGAAGCATCTCAATTTCAAAAGAAACTGGTGCCTTCTCTACTTCTTTATCCGAGTCATCAGCTGCCACGATGTGGATACACTGAGCTGGGCAGTAAGTTGAACAAAGCATACAAGATGTACATCTTAGTGTTCCGTCTTCCTTTACTGTCAGGATGTGTTTTCCTTTGAAACGATCAGAATAGAAATACTTCTCTTCCGGGTAGTTTAAAGTCATAACTTTATCGATACCGAAAAGGGCCTTCACAAGCTTGATGATTGTGATCTTTAGTCCAAGGACTGTCCCTTTGATATATCCGTGTGCTTTGTATAGATCAGAGTTGATAATCATAGGTTCACCCATTTCCCGTAGTAGCTTACGTCTTTAGTTGTTTCACCGTAGCTTAATCCAGCTGCTAGTTTGCGGTTTACGCCCTGGAAGTTCACGATCTCACCTTCTTTTTCAAGGAAGCTTGGAACTGGCAGAAGGTAGTTAAACGCCTTCATTGTTGAAAGTGTTTCACCTGGAGTAAGTGCAATTCTCGTAGAAGCTTTTTCAATTTTTGTTAAAAGTGTATTGAAGTGGTCTTCATTGTATAGGATTTCAGGAACCACAACGTAGGCTACGTCGCTGCCACTGATTGATCCAAGAAGTTTATCAAGACCTGCTTGAGTGTGGTCAAAACCAGCAGCTTCGAATGCTTTTTGAGCACCACGAAGGTTAGCGTTTTTATCCCCACGTCTTAGGATTCCGTCGAACTCTGGCCCAACAGTTGGAAGTGTATAAAGGGCCACTTCAGCTTTTGATCCTTTGATTGAAGCAAAGAACTTAGCGTATTCTTCATTTGTAAGAGATGTAGAAAGAATGAACTTCGCCTTTCTTCCTTTTACCAGTTCGATCACTGCGTTTTCATCAGCTGGCACGAACAGACCGTTTAGGTTTTCAGAAGCATTCTGAAGACGTGTCGGGCTTGATACGTGTTTGTAGATTGAGCGACCATCGTCACACATCCAGTGCTTGTTAACCGCTTCGTCGTATACTGGTTTTACACGGTATGATCCGTTTTTGTTTTGAGAAACTTTTACTGAACATCCAGTTTCACAACCAATACAAGTTGTGTGAACTTCTTCCAGGAACCATACACGTTGCTTAAAACGGAAGTCTTTAGATGTAAGCGCTCCAACCGGACAGATGTCTACCAGGTTTTGAGCGTAGTCGTTTTTAAGGTTTTCATTAACGTTGATTTCAGCGTGGTCACCACGGTTTAGAATCCCTAATTCATTTGTCTTCGTCACTTCAGCAGTGAATCTCGTACAACGTGAACAAAGGATACATCTCTCAGCATCCAGCATAACGTTTTTACCGATGTCCTGAACTTTATCCTTGTGAACTTTCTTGTCGATCATTTGCGAGTCGTACTGTCCGTACTTCATGTAATAATCTTGAAGCCCACACTCTCCGGCCTGGTCACAAACTGGGCAATCAAGCGGGTGGTTTACAAGGTGAAATTGTAGAGTCGCTTCAACAGCAGCTTTAATTTTTGGAGTGTCGTTACGAACAACCATTCCATCGCCACAAGTAGCATTACATGCTGGGAAAGGACGAGGAACCCCGTCTTGCTCAACCATACACATACGGCATACACCGGCGATTGAAAGACCTGCGTGGTAGCAGTAGTGAGCGACTTGCTCACCGTTGTCTAGAGCAGCTTGCAGGAGGTTTGATCCTTTGACTGCTTCGATTTGTTTTCCGTTCCAGGTAATTTTTACTTTTTCAGTCATGACTATCTCTTATTAGAATTTACGTTTGTCGTTACATAGGTTTCAAGTTCTGGTCTAAAGAACTTGATCATCCCCTGAGTCGGCATCGCCGCTGCATCTGCAAGAGCACAAATAGTTTGTCCTCTCATTGAAGCTGCTGTCTTATCCAGAAGTTCGATATCTGATTTTTGAGCTTTGCCTGATTCTCTTCTCTTAAAGATGCTCTCCATCCAGCCAGTTCCTTCGCGGCATGGAGTACATTGTCCGCAAGACTCGTGGTGGTAGAATTCAAGAGTGTACTTTAGGATGTCGCCCATGTTTCTTGTTTCATCGATAACCACGATGGCACCAGATCCAAGCATTGATCCTTTTGAAGCAACATCTTCATAGTCCATTTTTACAGCGTATGAATCGTCAGCATTTAAAACTGGAGACGATGATCCACCAGGGATAACCGCTTTAAGCTTATTGCCGTTTCTCATACCACCGCAGTGAACTTCGATGATTTCTTTTAATGATGTTCCAAGTGGAACTTCAATTACACCTGGCTTATTAACGTCACCAGAGATTGAAAACAGTTTTGTTCCTGCTGACTTCTCTGTTCCGAACTTTTTGTACTCAGCCGCTCCAAATCTCATAATCCAAGGAACTGCTGCAAGCGACTCAACGTTGTTAACCATCGTTGGAAGCCCACGGTATCCTTTAATCGCTGGGAATGGTGGCTTAAGTTTTGGCTGTCCTTTTTTACCTTCAAGAGATGAAATCATTCCTGTTTCCTCTCCACAGATATAAGCTCCAGCTCCACGGTGAACGTATAGGTCAAAGTCAAAACCTTTGCCCATGATGTTCTTTCCTAGGTATCCTTTTGCGTACGCTTCTTTTAGAGCTTTCTCTAAAATCACTGCTTGCTGATAGAACTCTCCACGAATGTAGATGTATCCTTTTTGCGTTCCCAGTGCCCATGCAGAGATGATCATCCCTTCAATAAGGATATGTGGGTTTTTCTCAACAAGGAATCTATCCTTGAACGTTCCCGGCTCTGATTCATCGGCATTACATAAAAGGTATTTTTGAGCGGCACGGTCTTTAGTGAAGAATCCCCACTTTACACCAGTTGGGAATCCAGCTCCTCCGCGTCCACGAAGTCCTGATTGTTTTACTTCTTCTTTAATTGTTTCAGGCTCTGCCCCAACCCATTTTTTCATCATTTCATATCCACCGGCACGTTCGAAAACGTCGATGTTATGAACACCTGGAATATGGTGGTAGCTTAGAAGAGTGTAATCTTTGTAATTAGCAGTGTCTTTTTCCATGATCTTATCCATTATGGAAGCTCCTCTAATTTTTGAATCGCGGCTACCAGGTCAACCGGGCCTACGTAATCATTATTAATGCGCATACAAGGTGCCATTTCACAGGCCCCTAAACACTCCATCTTCTGAAGTGAGATTCTTCCATCGCGTGTTGGAGTTAAGTAATCTGTATCAAAGTGCTTTAGAAGACCTTGATAGATTTCGCGTCCACCGAACATTGAACAAGTGATGTTCGTACAAACGTGAACCATGTTTCTCGCTACTGGTACGTCATAGAACATATCGTAGAAAGAAATAACTTCTTTGATTTTGATTTCAGGGATCTTCATTAGTGAGCTTACGTATTCGATTGCTTCAGTTGGAAGCCATCTGTTTTGCTCTTGAACTAAGTGAAGTACCGGAAGAAGTGCAGACTCAACATCGTCGTAACGAGTCAGTAGCTCTTCATACTTTGCTAAGTTTTCAGCCGAGAACTTAAAAGGTGCCCCTTGGCTGTGTGATTTTTCTACTCCGTGAGAACTCATCGGTCTAACTCCCCTGCAATAATGTTCATTGAGCTCAGCTGTGCAACCGCATCGGCAAGCATGTGGTTATTAACCACTTCGCCGTATGACTGATAGATTGCAAAACATGGTGGACGAACCTTTACTCTGAATGGGTTTGGACCACCGTCAGAGATAACGTAGAACCCAAGTTCTCCGTTGGCCGCTTCAGTTGCTGAGTAAATTTCACCGACAGGTGGACGAACACCTTTCATGATAAGCATGAAGTGGTTCATTAGACCTTCGATGTTTGTATAAACTTCTTTTTTAGGTGGGATACAAACTCTCTTATCAAGAGATTGAACTCCGCCAGCTGGAAGGTTTGCCAGAACCTGGTTGATGATTCGGCAAGACTGTCTCATCTCTTCCATACGGACAACGTATCTATCAAATGGAGTTCCGTCGTACCCAACCGGGATTTCGAACTCTACATCTTTATAGAAGTAGTATGGATTCGTTTTTCTGATGTCGTAGTTAACACCAGCAGCTCTTAGACAAGGCCCTGTGTATCCCCAATCGATTGCGTTTTTAGCAGTGATTGGCGTCACTTTAGTTCTATCAACGTAAATTTTGTTTTTAGTTAAAAGAGCGTCTACTTCATCAACTCTCTTTTCGATTTGTTTTACAACATCAAGACAGTCCGTCACCCATCCAACTGGAAGCTCTTGAGCTTGGCCTCCGATACGAGTAAGTGAAACTGTAAGACGAGCACCACAAAGTTTTTCGAAAAGTTCGTAAACTTTTTCTCTCATTTCAAAGCAGTACCAGAAAGATGTAAGGGCACCAAGGTCAACCCCTGCAGCTCCGATACAAACCATGTGGTCGATGATACGAGAAAGTTCCGCAAGAACCATTCTGATAGCTTTTGCACGATCAGGAATTTCAATTCCCATCATGTCTTCGATCGCTTTACACCATCCGATGTTGTTCATTGGTGATGAACAGTAGTTCAGACGGTCAGTATAAGGAACAACCTGGTTGTACAGGTGGTTTTCAGTCATTTTTTCGAAACATCTGTGAAGGTATCCGATCTCAAGTTTTGATCTCTTGATGACCTCTCCTTCAATCTCGGCCATGATACGAAGTGTACCGTGAGTTGCCGGGTGAGAAGGCCCGATGTTGATCCATTCACGCTTTAATGATTCTTCGTGAGTGATCGTTGGATCTGGATCAAAGTGGATATCAATTGATTCAGAAAGCGGTTGGTTGTGATCCGCTCTGTAGTCTTTTCTAAGCGGGTGACCTACGAACTCGTGGTGAGTTAGTAGACGCTCTTTTTTACGTCCTTCATAGTTGATCCCGAACATGTCCCAAGCTTCGCGCTCAAACCAGTCCGCCCCTTTCCACACAGACATTACAGATGGAACCATTTCTCCACCATCAGCATCAACTGGAACACGAACGCGGACGCGCTCATGGTTTTCCATATTAAGTAGGTGGTAAACAGATTCAAATCTTTTTCCGTGAGTCCATTCAGACTTTGGTCTTCCAGTATTGTCGACACCGCAAACATCAAGGATCATGTTGAATCCAAGTTCATCTCTAAACTTAGTCATGACACTTACAAGGTTTTCAGTTGTCGCCCATACAACGTGGTTGCCAAAGGCGTATGAGTAATTTTTCTCACCGAACTTTTCAATAAGAACGGCTGAGTAATTAGATGTTGGTGTTGTCGATTCAGTCATTGATTATACCTTTGCCAATTACGCGTTTGCGCTCAGTGCTTGTTTTTGATCGTCTTGCTTTAGTTTTTCATCAAAAGCAGAAACACCGTTTTTAATACGGTCTTGAATCTGCATGATCCCCTGGATAACCGCTTCCGGAGTCGGAGGACATCCTGGGATGTAAACGTCTACTGGAATGTCACGAGAGACACCTTGAACAACGTGGTAAGCGCGGTAGAATCCACCAGAAGAAGCACAAGCACCCATTGCAATAACCCATTTAGGCTCTGCCATTTGCTCATAAATTCTTCTTAGAACAGGCGCTTGTTTCTCAGTGATTGTACCAGCGATGATCATAAGGTCAGATTGGCGTGGAGAGAAGCGAACAACCTCTGCACCAAAACGTGATGAATCGTATTTTGGACCTACTACGGCCATGAACTCAATCGCACAACAAGCAGTCCCAAATGGAAACGGCCAAAGCGAGTTTGCTTGCCCCCATCTCTTGGCCCACTCTAAGAATGTTCCAGCTTTAGTTGTTACAATTAAACGATCTAAGGCAAAGTCCTCTTCGCTTGTGCTAGTGACTTTGTTGATCGGGCTCACGAGTCTCTTATTAGTCGACATAACGTCTCCTATTCAAAAAAAATTAATGTCGGGTTCGAAGTCATATTTTAGGGATAACACCTAGAAATGTAAATCAATTACTTACATTGAAGACGAGAGATTCTCTGTGCGTAAATTTACCTGACCAGACCGGCCTCATCCTGCTTGAAGTTTTCCCATACAACGTCCTGCGGAAAAACATCAAAAGGAATTTGGTTTGGTGTCTTAGACTCGTATTTACAAGCGAAATTCTGGATCTTATCAAAAACCCAGCCGTAGATTTTTTGGTGGCTCCCCCCTCTGACGTTATCGTATTCTACGAAACGGTACTGAGAGTTGATCTGATTTTTCATTAAACTCAATCCATTGATAGCTTGGTCGAAGGCCCCTTCAAAATTCTTGGCGCGGCAACGCTCAAGTTCTTTATTCTGACTTACATAAAAGTGCCCTTCATCCACGCGTGGATTGTAGGCCCATGAGTTGTCCGTACAACTATAATAAAAGCCACTCTTCTCTAATAAAGTGAAGGCCTGGATATAAGTAAAAAACCAAAATCTTCTGGCGTTATCGGTGATGCTCGCCGGGCGAACGAGCTTCTGGCATTCATAGAATTCATTGGAACTTTTCGAGTAAAATTCTTTAAAATACTTAAGGAAACTGTCTGCCTGTCCACTTTTCTGCGCTCTGATTTTCTCGGCTTCATCCCAAACAGTGTCGTACATCTTCATACACTGAGCACGCCAATTGTTGAGTTCTACGAACTTCTGCGTGTTCACGACTTGCGCTGTCTTTTGGAAATAGTTGTAGGTATCTTTTAAGTTCAGTTCCTTTGAAATCCTGAAGGCCGGAAAGATCTTTCCACCGACTCGGTGGTATCCATGCATATTGGTCAACATCCCTTTTGCATAGCTCCAATCAATCTTTCTTTTTAAATCAGCAAATGAACTAACTGAATTGTATTGAGGATCGCGACTGTTGACCCCGAATAAAATCTGCGACGACTTCCACTTCTCTTTTAAGTCACACGGATAGTTCGAACACTCATCAATCACCACCGACCCTAAAATTCGCGCCTGGTCAAAATGCGTTGGGCTCTCTTTAAAAGCTTCAATTTTATCTTTATTAGAAATCACCACGATCTTCATCGGCTGCTTCATTTCATCATACACACGCGGAATAATCCCCTGAGTGAAGTTTGGAGTCATTAAGTCAGCTCGATAGCTCTCCCAAATATCATCCTGCGGACAAAAGGCGCGCTCGCGATAAAGCTTCCCTGAATAAAGATCCAGGTCATAAAGGTAGTTGCTCTCTTCCGGAGTAGTGACGACATAGTTGATGCTAAAGTTATTGGCCTCAACCGGTGCTAGGTTTTTTATGTTCGGGTCTACATCAAAGAATGGATTGGTAACGACTGATTCATCGTCTTCTCTTTCTGCGAATCTCGGAGGTAACTTATTCCATTGTCCCAAGATTTTTCTCTCGTCCCTTTTTTCATCAACAGGTGCACTTCCACATCCAACTAGTGAGGACATCAAAAAACTTGCAATAAGGACCTTTTGTAATTGACAGATAGTCATAAATTTCTCACAATCTCAGTTCTTCCGATCAATGTTTTAAGAACTTACCTAATATGTGCCTGGGTGGTGGAATCGGTAGACACAGCAGATTTAAAATCTGCCGACCTTTACCGGTCGTACGAGTTCAAGTCTCGTCTCGGGCACCATTTTTTCTAACCCATTAACATGACTAAATTTTCTGATTCATCTTTTTCCCATTGGGACGAGGATGGGACACTACTCTCTTTTTCATCTTCAACCATATTCATAAATCTAAGCGATCCTTGAAGATGATCAGGTGAAAAGTGAGCGTATCTCATAGTCATTTCTATTTTAGTATGACCCAAAAGCTTTTGGAGATCAAAGACATTTCCACCATTCATCATGTAGTTCGATGCAAACGAATGCCTTAGATCATGGAATCTAATCTTATTCGTGATCTTTGCTCTATCTTGAGCTTGATGAAACCTTCGATAAATATGAGCATACTTTGCTTCAGTGCCATCTTTTTCAACAAAGACAAACTTCCCGTTCAATTGCCTTAGGTGAAGTGCTAAAAGCATTGCTCTTACCTCAGAAGTCATAGGGATGATTCTTTTAAGCTTAGTCTTAGTTGAATCTTTGAGTCCGGTTTTATCTCTTGTTCTTGTGACTGAAATTTGATTCATCCTGAAATCTATTCGATCCCAACAAAGGCCGCAAAGTTCAGCTAATCTCATTCCGGTATGGATTGCTACAAAAAAAAATGGATAGAGCTGATCTTTAGTATTGGGGTTCTACTCTTTTAACAGTGGATGCCTTCATGAACTCGTCTGAATCATAAAGC
>CAXHHE010000076.1:0-11112 GCA_964016365.1 uncultured Bacteriovorax sp.
TACACAGAAGCCTTCGTCGGCAGCGTCAGATGTGTATAAGAGACAGCTTTCATCATCATGATTTATAACTTATACAAGACTGCTAAGTCTGGTTCAGTTGGCAAAGAAGAAGTTTATGAAGCTTACGCTCTTGATGACTCTTCAATTGAACACGGGGCCGCTCCTCACAGAAAGCTGGAAGGATGGCCGATGATTTTCGCTGTTCTTTCATTAATTGCTATCCTGGTTGGTACAGCGATTGAAATTGTTCCTGCGGTTTTATCTAAACAATACATCACAAAACTTGATGTCGTTAAACCGTACACTCCGCTTGAACTTCTTGGACGCGATATCTATATCCGCGAAGGATGTTACCTATGTCACTCACAAACTGTTCGCCCGATGGCCCACGAAGTACTTCGTTATGGAAAAGCTTCTGAAGCTGCAGAGTTCGTCTACGATCACCCATTCCAATGGGGCTCTAAGAGAACTGGTCCTGATCTTGCTCGCGTTGGTGGAAAGTATCCACATATGTGGCACTACCGTCACATGTGGGACCCTCGTGAAGTAACGGCCGGATCAATCATGCCTCGTTACACTTGGTTATTTGATCAGAAAACTGATTACGGCTCTCTTCCAAAGAAAATGCAAGTTATGCAGACTCTAGGTGTTCCTTACTCTCAAGCAGAGATCGACGCTTCAGTGGCCAATGCACAAACTCAAGCACAGGCCATCCGCGACAACTTAGTTGAAGCAGGTGTACCAGAAAAAGTTCTAGATAAAGAAATCATCCCGCTGATTGCTTACCTACAACGCATTGGTGTGGATTACGGTAAATCGGAGGTTCAACAATGAAACAGGAAGCTCTAAGCACTTTTGATATGCCATGGCTGCCGATCACAGGACTTATTATCTTCGTGGTTTGTTTTACTGCCTATGCATACTGGACTTATAAAAAAGACAATAAAGGGATGTATGACAAGGCTTCGATGATCCCTCTAGAAGATGCCATCACTGAAATGAGAAGAGGACACTAATATGAAACAAGAAACTAAGCTTCACGTCGAAGAAAATGAAAAACATCTTCTCTTAGACCATAACTACGATGGAATCCAGGAATTAAACCACCCGCTTCCATCGTGGTGGTCCGCTACCTTCTGGGGAGGTATTGTGTTTGCCATCTGTTACTTTACTTACTATCAATTAATGGGTGGCCCAACTCTTCGCGATGAGTTTAAAAAGGAATACGCGGTGGTCGCAGCTGCTCAGGAAGAATTTAAGAAACAGGAAGCTACTTTTAATCCTGAGGTGTATGCTAAATTCAATACACCAGAAGGAATTAAAAAAGGTGAAGAAGTCTTCACTAACAACTGTGTGGCCTGTCACCTTGAAAAAGGTAAAGGAGACATTGGTCCGAACTTAACTGACGAGTACTGGCTATGGGCCAAAGGAACACCTGAGACAGTCTACCCGGTGGTTTTCCACGGAGTTGTTGAAAATGGTATGCCTAACTGGTCAGAGGTTTTAAGCCGCGACGAAATCTATCAGGTTGTCGCTTACGTTCAGACACTGCACCACACTCATCAAGCTGGTGGTAAAGCACCACAAGGAAACAAGGTCGAATGAGCAAGAACCGTTTTGAACTGGACAGTGAGCGCTTAGGCACTGTTGATGAACACGGAAACCGGGTGTATCTGCACCCGGAGGACGTTAAAGGAATCTGGAAGGACAGAAGAGATTTTGTCTATTGGATTTTAATTGGAATTTATCTCGTCTTGCCCTGGATATACATCAACAAGAAGCCTGCGCTCTTGATTGACATCATTAACCGCGAATTTACATTTATGGGGTCAACTTTCTTCGGAGTTGACCCCATTTTGTTTTTTCTTATCATCATTTCTTCAATCTTTTTTATCGCTTTCATGACTAGTTTATTCGGTCGCGTTTGGTGTGGCTGGGGATGCCCTCAGACTGTTTTTATCTCAAGCCTCTTTTTGAAAGTTGAGTCCTTTATCGAAGGCTCGGCCAGAGAAAGAAGGGCCCTGGATGAGGCTCCGATGTCAGTTGAGAAGCTTTTTAAAAAATCGCTGAAATGGATTATCTTTGCTCTTATTTCGTTGCATATTGCCCATACATTCATCGGCTACTTCGTAGGGCCACGCGAATTGTTTCATATGACAATGGGATCCCCACTTGAACACTTCGGGATCTTCGTTGCAACAATGATCATTACAACTATTTTTCTTTTAGACTTTGGCTGGTTCAGAGAGCAATTCTGTATCATCGCCTGCCCATATGGAAGAATGCAATCAGTAATCATGGATGAAAACTCTCTGGTTATTGCCTACGATAAAAAGCGCGGTGAACCAAGAAGAGGAACTCCCGGCGTTCTTCGTGAAAACGAAGGCGATTGTATTAATTGCTACAACTGTGTAAAAGTCTGCCCAACTGGTATCGATATCAGACGTGGGACTCAGCTGGAATGTATTGCTTGCACAAACTGTATTGATGCCTGCGATGAAATCATGATTAAAATGAAGAGACCTACTGGTCTGATTCGCTATGGCTCTGAAAATGAACTCAATGGTGTGCCAAGAAAAACGATCACCCCAAGATCAATGATCTATGCGGCCATCTCTCTTCTCTTTGTGGGGATTTTTATTCTCTTCATCAATAAGAGCACCGATCTTCAGATTCTTTTCCTTCGAGGCAGCGAAACGTTCACTTACATTGATCAGACCGTCACGAACCGCTTTACTGTCAAATTCAACCATCAGGGTGGAGCTGATTACAAAGTGGTTTTAAAAGTGCACGAAGCGGACTTACAGGATAAGATTAAGATTATTACCCCAGTCTCTCCTATTGACCTGGTAAGCTTTGAAAAGAAAGTCATTGTCTTCTTCAAGTTTCCACCAACTTTACTAGAGAGCGGGACTAAAAAAATAAATATTGATATTGTTGATACGAGCTCAGGAAACGTGATTGCAACTAAGGAGGTTGTGCTTGTCGGCCCTGTCCATTGATATCCAACATTTTTTTCCCTGGGTCTCATTTCTCGCAGGTCTTGGCGGAAGCCTTCACTGCGTAGGAATGTGCGGAGGGCTTGTCACCGCTAGCTGTGACAAGGAAAAAGACATCTACCGCTACCAGACCGGCAGACTCTTGGGTTATATGGCCATTGGCCTTTTTGCCGGCTTCTTAGGTAGCTTCGTTAAGTTTGAAGGCAACTCACCATTATTATCGCTTCTCCCAGGATTATTCCTGGGAGTGCTTTTTCTTTTTTGGGGAATCCAATCTTTCAGAGGAAAAAAGGCCGAACTTCCCATGCCGAAATTTATGGGGACATTTTATGGAATCCTGTGGAGAAAACTAGTCTTTAAAAATACAGGATTTTCTAAGGCCTTCTTCACTGGAATGATTTCTATTTTTCTTCCTTGCGGTCTGCTTTACGGAATCGCTTTAGGAACAATGGCCCTGGGCCACCCCCTCTTATCTCTTGTTTCAATGATTTTCTTTTGGATCGGAACTCTTCCGGCGATGGTCGTTGCTCCAGGACTATTCCAAAAAATCCTGAGCCCTTTTAAAAGTAAACTTCCAAAAACCTATGCGGTGACTTTAATCCTGATTGGGATTATGACGGTGAGTGTTCGCGTAGTGAAATTTAATGAAGCGACTGCGGCCGATCACCATGGAAAGGCCGCAAGTCAAATGATGTGTCACTAAGAGTGATTATTTAAGGCGGGTTTGCATCAGATCCGCCATTGCATTAAGCGCATCCACCCAAGTAAAAATACCGACAAGTTTTTTGTTATCCTGAACTAAAACACTGCCAATTTTTTGTGAGGCCATTACACCACACACTTCATCTAGTTCCGTTTCTGCTGAAACAATATAAGGTTCAACCGTCATAGCATCTTTAACTTTTTGAGTCGCAAGATCCACACCTCTGATCCCCTGGATAAAATCAATATCGCGGGCCGAAATCACTCCTAGGATATTTCCTTCATTCACCACCGGAAGGTGTCTGATATTAAGTTCACTCATAATGCTCTTAGCTGACAATAAAGACTCCTGGCTTCCAATTGTAACGGGAGTTGTTGTCATGTAGCGCTGAATCTGTGGGATTTTTTTCGTCATAAGTTCCTCCTTTCTAGTTGTTTTCATTCTACAACTGATAAACAGAGACAAACCTGACAAAAAGCTTCCTAAAAGATGATCTTCGTCACATGAAAAAGAAAACAAAAGATGAACAATAAAACAAATGTCATTTTCTTTTATCTATACCAGAATAAAAGAATACAGGAGGATCCTATGAAAAATTACGTTCTCTGCGCCTCACTCGAAGAAGATAGTATTAAAACACTGGCGAAACTTAAACGCGACCTGGACCTCACAGATGCGAAAGTTCACTTTGTGACAGTGATTGAAATTCAAGTCTACAATTCGGAGCTAAGTGCTTTCGTCTACCCTGTTGAATCACAGTATGCTGAAATTGAATCAAGTGCAGTGGCCATTCAAAAGAACCTGGCAAAAACTCTCGGCTTGTCAGAAACACAAGCTACTTTTAAATGTTTCTTTGACCATAGCCCGGAAGCAAGAGTGAAGGACTATTTAGAGAAAGTAAATGCTGATTTAGTTGTGACTGCGACAAGAGGAAGACACGGAATTGCCGGATTTTTCTCCAGCTCGTTCACTGACTTCCTTTGCAAATACTCACCGTGTGATATTTTAGTCCTAAGACCATCTAAGTAATTAGATGGTCTGGCTGAATTTATCTTTTGGCATTTTCTCTCTGAAATAGAAATCGAAAGTCATGGCCACATTGCGGATGAACTTTTTTCCTTCAGGGAGAACTTTAATCTTATTGTCTTTGATAATGAGAAGACCATCGCGCTGAAACTCTTCCAGCTCTCTTAAAATCTCATCTAAATAGGGAGTATTTCCTTTAATCTCCCCTTCGTCTTTACACATCAGGTTTAAAATAATTTCCTGCGCACCAAGATCATCAGATTCGTGAACGTGTCCGTTCATCACCGCAAGTTTCCCTGCCTGGATTTTCCTTTCGTACTCATTAAAGCCTTTTTCATTCTGCATGAAACTCAAAGATGAATCTGAAATCGAAGAGGGGCCAAGTCCTAAAAGAATTTTTGATTTTTTATCTACATAGCCCATAAAGTTTCTATGAAGCCTATTTTCTACTTTTGCCTGATAAAGAAAATTGTTTGGAAGGGCAAAATGATCCATTCCTACATCTTCATAACCATCAATGGCCAGCAGCTCTTTTCCTTTTTCATAAAGGGCATGTTTCGTTTGGGCATCTGGCAGCTCTTCTGTTTTAATCAAACGTTGATTCTTTAACTTTTCTGGCAAGTGTGCATAACTATAATAAGCAATGAGATCTGGTTTTAATTTTCTAATCAACTCAAACGTTCCAGTGATTGTCTCTACTGTTTGTCTTGGAAGGCCATAGATAACATCGAAGTTGATAGAATCAATCCCACGTGCTCTTAACTCATTGACCAGATTTTCAACCAGCTCAAAAGATTGCTTGCGGTTAATCGCCGCTTGCACGTTATCGTCGAAATCCTGGATACCCAATGAGACGCGACCAATGCCGTTTTCCTTAAAACAATCCAGATGCTCTAGTTTTGTTGTTCGTGGGTCAATTTCAATTGACCCTATAAAGGAAGGACTTCTTTTTTCAGTCAGTCCCTGGATAAGTCTCTCTAAATTTTCTGCCGATAAAAATGTCGGCGTTCCTCCACCAAAGTGTAAGGAATTAATCACTGGAGTAAACCCCAGTTGTGTTTTGTACATGCCCCATTCTTTTAAAATAAGATCTACATACTTTTCTTCATTGTCATGATTTTTAGTGATGATGCGATTGCATCCACAATAGTAACAAAGTTTTTCACAAAAAGGGACATGCACATAAAGGTCCATTCCCTCATTGTCGCTGTAGATGGTTTTTAAATGACCAATCCACATCGCTTCATCAGGCGCCCCTTTCCAGAATGGTACCGGTGGATAACTAGTGTATCTGGGACCGGGGCGATTGTATTTTAAAAGAAGTTCGTTATGCTTTTTTTGCATAAGATTTACACCATCCACAAGTAGAAACATATTTCATTCCCATCATTGTACAAGGAGCATATCCCCCTTCAGCTTTAGCGGCATTGAAGAACTTACAGTTCCCACAATCCATACCCGCTTTATACTTGGCGTTTTTTGAAGTTTTAGCGTCTACAACGTACTCTAAACCTTTTCCCATTCCCTCAGTCCCAGAAGCGATTGACTTGCCTGCAGGTGGTCCCTTAGGGCAGCTGTCAGCAGCTAGCGACTTAGTGGCCTTCAATGCAAATGGAACGATTGTCGCTGCGGCGACCGCCATCTGAAAGAAGGATCTTCTAGTCAATTTGTCTTCCATAAATTTCTCCAAAATGTTTCTATGTAAGCCCATAATAGATCTTTTGCGCCCAAGAACCATGATTCATGTCAGTTTTTGAAGAATAATTTAGGTGCAGCAAATTGAGGCAGAGATGCCCCTGTAAGAACCGACGTTAAAGCACTGGTGTTGTGTCTTTAGGTTGGTTTCTAAGCACTGTAAAGCCCGGAGACATGATCTCAACTTGATTTTCAGCAAAGACCTGCTGGAGGTTCTGGTGAAGTTCAGAATAGGCGCCTGGAATTTTGTCCTCGTGCTCAGTAAAGGCATTAAGTTGGTAGGATATATGAAAATCATTTAAAGCAGTTTGTAACACAAAGGGTTTTTTATCTTTAGAAACTAACGTCGATCTCTCAGCCGCCTCTATCATCATTTTATGGACCTTCGTCCAAGGCGTATCATAGCCAATAGTAATGGTTGTATACAGGATGAGGTTGCGGTCTTGAGCTTGAGTTGTATAGTTTGTCACTTGTGAACTTAAGATTTGCGTATTAGGGATAGTAATTTCCTCGTTTTTATAAGTCATCACTTTCGTTACGATAAGCCCCTTCTCCACAACTCTTCCCATTGAATCACCAATCTTGACGTAGTCACCAATTCTAAAGGCACGCATATAACTAATCATCACACCTGCTATGATGTTGGCAATGGCCGATGAAGAGCCCAGAGAGATCATTAGACCGACAAAAACCGATACTCCTTCCAGTGCCTTTGTTCCTGCACCAGGAAGATATGGATAAATAATAACCAGAGCAAACATGCAGATCAAAAAGCGCAGAAGTTGAAAAGTTGTATTGGCCCATTCAGCATAAAATCCATCAATGACCAATTCGTCTCTTTCAATTTTTAAAAAAATAAATTTGAGAAATTTTACGATTCCTCTGGTGATAAAAATAACAAAAGCAATAAAGAAGATGTTTGGAATGAAATTAAGAAGGCTATCGCCCACTTGCCACAAATTTCTTTGAACAGAACTCATCAACGTAACAGCATAATCGTGAGTTGTCGGCAGCTCCTGAAGAATATAAGGAATCGAGATATAAAGAGCGGATAAAATAAGAATCCACTGAAGAACCCTTACTGTGTTGGCCAGGGTTTTCGATATCATTTCAACCGAAACGATTTCGTTATTCTTAAAATGCAGAGGTCTCAACCATGCATGCTTCTTTTTGTTCAAAAGTCGAAGAGCTAATTGACAGCAATAGAAAATAGCGACGATGATCGCAGTTGAGATCCCTAGGTTGATTAAGGCCTTTATGTGAAAAGTGTAATTATTGAACATACAATAAAAGTTTAGAAGAAATGATTTATCTCAGTCAACTTTAATTGTATGTTTAATCTTTATTGGTTCAAAGTTCCCATTTTAACGACTTCAAAGGCACTTCCTGGAACCTGCTTAATGGTATGCAGTTCTTGGTCGTTCCAATTATCGTTAGGCTCGCCACTGATCATCCAGCTTGCGCCGTTGTCAGCAAGAATCATCCCGTACTTCTTTAAAGCGCGCAGGATGACTTGCACACTCTCTGGATAAGAAGAGATGTCGTAATTAGCTTTCAGTCTCACACGCATCCCCATGGGAGGCAAAGACGGGTCAGTAGAGCTGCCGGCCGCGTGTCTTGCAGGATACACGTAAGCGTGGCGTGTTCTATTGGCCGTAAAACGAATTGCGTGATTGATTTCTCCTTTAACCATCACTTCATCATAACGGACCAGTCCGGGATAAATCGGGAGTCCAGCTGCATCGGCTGAAGTATGCCCCGCTGGTCTCATTTTGTTAGACGATAAATCAAAGACAGCTCCCGACACCGCAGTCCATCCACCATTGCCATCAGGGAAAGCACGGTAGAGTTCATACAGAAGATTGTTGTCTTTATCGACGACAATCACGTGTCTATCGCCGTAACCATTCGGTCCGCCTTGTATTGGAGCATCCGCAGGGATCGGATAAGGTCCAGGATCACTTTCTCTAGCATATTCAAAAGTCACGGGGACTTTTTTCTGTTTACCAGTAACAACAATGAATGGCTGGCCGTTGGGAGCACCATCCCACCACGTACCGAAGTCCGGGTGCATAGTCGCAGTTCTTCCTAATGAGTTGATGTAAACATCAGAGTTAGGATCGACAGGTTCTTTTGAGATGTCTTGATTCCACGGATTGTCCGCAGGAAAAGGCCTGTCGGTATAAGTTGATAAAATGGTTCCCTCACCGCCAGCGTTAGATGCACTTCCACTATCACCTACACAAGACGCTAAGATTCCCGACAAAATGAATAGTAAGATCGTTTTCTTCATAACGAGAGATTAGGCTATCAAACAACGATGAGCAATGAGCACCAAATCAATCCAATTTAAGTTGGTCATAAAATAAAAAAGCCACCCGTTAAAGGATGGCTTCTTATTGATTTTTTCGGATCAAGTTCTTCAAGTTAAAATAATCGATCGGAGCATGTTAATGAACCATCTTTTACGTATTCATCGGAGTGTGGATCTCATCAATCGTAACTCTTCAAACATACTTTTTAACTCTTAAATGACTTGGGCGTTAGCTATTCAATACACTTTCACTAACACCAACCAGACTGTTTATCTGGCCATCTTGTCTTTTAATATTGCACTCGCGATGCCAACTGATGGTTCCACTTAACTCGATGATATCGCATACTCACTGTTTTTTATTGTGAGGAAATACGACCGATTTACTGGTCTCTCTATACCAAATATCCCTTGAGCAAAACACTTTGCACGCTTTTTCTTTTTCTCATTTTCGAATGAATGTCTAAGAAAACTCAACTCTAGCTCGAGGTTCTTTCCTTGCAGTGGCGACATCATGAAACTTTTTACAGGAGATAAATTGATGAAGATGTTTTTTACTGTTGCACTCGGGTTAAGTTTAACAACAACTTTTGCTCACGACAAAACGTACTGGGGAGAAAAGGTTGACGTGGGAGAAGGTTACGCTCGTTCCTACATAGTTAAGGGTCATGACAAAGAAGTAAAAGAAATCGGGATTGCCATTTCAGAAGAAGGACTCAATGGTCTTCCAGATGAAATGAAAGAGTACACATTGCCGATGCCTGACAAAGCGGAAGTCTATCCCTATAAGCACATTACCTTTGATTGGAATCCTCACGGGCATGAACCTATGGGTGTCTACGATAAACCGCACTTCGATATCCATTTTTATTTTATTACTGAAGAAGAACGCCACACCATCAGCTGCATGGATGACGATACTGCTGCCTGTCTGATGCAACCTGAAGCGGACTACCTTGTCTCCGACTACGCTCCTACTCCTGCGGGAGTTCCCATGATGGGATGGCACTGGGTGGATCTGCTGGCCCCGGAATTTAATGGTGGAATTTTTACTCGAACATTCATCTACGGTTATTACGGCGGAGAAACAATCTTCATCGAACCGATGGTCACAATCGATTACCTTCTTTCAAAAGAAGAAAGCACACTACCGATTCGTCAACCTGCCAAGTTTCCTTACGATGGTTATTATCCAAAAACTTATCAAGTGAAATACGATGAGTGCATGAAAATGTATAAAGTGGTTTTAAAGGACTTTTACGAACAATAAAAAAAAGCCCCTCGCAAGAGGGGCCCTTTGTTTTATGAATTTTTCTTCTTAGTGAAATCAATCATCATATCTTCGCAACGCTGGATATGATCTGGAGTGATTTCCCAGATTTTCAGACCTTTAATTTCGTTTTCAATTTTTTCAAATAAAGCGAAATCAAGAAATGGTGTCACGTTACCGCTTTGGTACTCGCGCTCTTTTTCTCCGTAAAGGCCAAGGAATGTTTTATCTCTAAACCATAACTCGCGGTTTGCTTCCTGGATTGCCAGAAGGCTATCAGCACTTGGTCTTCTTTGAACGAATTCAAAGAACATCCCGCTCGATCTGATTCCCGGGTAGAACCACTCTCCACTGAAAACCTGAATCAGGTCATCGTGATCGTCTTTTAGGATGGGAGTGATAAATTGAACTCCACGCTCAAGTGCAAATTTATGGAAAGCTAAAAGATCATTTGTTCTTAAAGCGATATGCTGCCATAGGGCCGCAGAGTTGTGAGAGTCAAGCATTTCTCTAACGTGAGATGGCTGAGTCAATGGCTCTGAAGGTTGAACGACGGCGAAGATCGTTTTGTTTTTTGCTTTGTCATCAGGAGCGGCCTGACCAACTTGAACCGCAAACGTTAGTGACTGCTCACCTTGTCCCGGAACCCATTCTCTTCTTTTTTCATAAAGAAGGTTTTCTGGAGTCACTCCAAAAATAACATTAAAAGCTACGTACGCGACGTTATAAAGGCGCGGCTGAAGCAGAAGTGTCATGTGGTCAACTTGAAAGTTCTGGAATGAATGTTTCATGAATATTCCTCTAAAATAGGTCAAAATAAATTTCAAAAAGAGTAACTAAAGAATGATGACTTTTGAATGTTTTTTTAGAATTTTAGGCGTAAATGCTGCTCTTAGTAGCAACATTTTACGCCTTTTTATGAGGAAACTCAGATTATTTGCAGGTGACAAATTCGATTTCAGAAACCGCAGTCTTATTATTTAGGGTTTCTTCTACGTCCCAGATTCTTGGCTCTGACCAATCAGAGTCCGCCATCACAAAATACAAGCGGTCCTTATGCTGTCTCTTATACACATCTCCGAGCCCACGAGACGCTCAGTTATCT
>CAXHHE010000077.1:0-11081 GCA_964016365.1 uncultured Bacteriovorax sp.
ATAACTGAGCGTCTCGTGGGCTCGGAGATGTGTATAAGAGACAGTCAATAGACAAATGATTTGATTCGATTGGGAAAAAATTGATCTTGTTAATAAAACGAGTGTTGGCCACGGTTTTAAAGTCTTTAGCTAGGCTTGTTTCAAAAATATCCAGGTACATTTTCTTATCATCTGAAGAAATGTGTCCGTAGATTTTAGGAACCTGGTTTGTCGAGAAGTCGATAACAATTCTTTCAAAACCTTGTTTTGGATTATACGACTGGCGCAGAGATTTAAGCGTCGATTGAAGCTTAACTCCACCGTTGTGAAAGATTCCTTTTTCAACGTAGATTGAAGTTTTGTTATTGCTTAGTTTTCTGATTCTTTCTTTTAAAAGATCCTGGCCTAGCGCTGGTCCTGTAAAGATTGATGTTAAGCAAAACAGAGAGAGAGAAAGAGCGACAAGTTTCATATATGCCCCGGCTAAATATACTCATAAAAAGTATAAATCAGCTTGGGTTATCTTGCTATATGTTTTGGCCTATTCTGCTTAATGATTGAAGAGGTTAGATGGCAAAGAATTAGACTCAAAATCAGACCAATAAAAAATCCACCCGGCCCATTGCCAGATCCACCGTTAAGGTCCACCGTTCCACAAGCGATACCGTCGTCTTTCTTGCGCGCCCCACTTGATGTCGCACCCTTGGTTGTGAAATCCGTTAACGCGTAAGTGTTGTTTGCATCGGTACATTGGGTGTTGTCAGTGAGCACTTGCTCCTTCGAAGACACCAATGAAAAAGTCGAATTCCCATTGTCTCTTACAATAGATGCACTGACTAAATAGAAGTATAGAGAATCTTCAAAGTATCCCGACGACGGGAAATAATCTGTTTTAGTGTACGGAAGGCCGCTCGGGAAGTTAGGAAATTCCATTGATTCAGGCGTCACAGTAATTTCGAAGTTATTATCCGACAAAAGTGATCTGTTAATCGGAACCCGCACAACCGTTTCAAGATTTAACCAGCCATCTGATTCTTGAATGTATTTTGGCGTGACACTAGTTGTTCCGGAATCTCTTTTAACTGAAATATTGGCCTTGAAAGGAGAATAGAAACTTTGATTTAAAATCCTGAACTCAGCATAAAGGCTCCCGGTCCCCACTGCATCCCAATCCGAAACGCCAGAGAGGTCCATGCGGAAATAATCAGCGCTTCCTGATTGCCCCATTTCTTGAGCAGAGAAGAAACCAACGAAAGCGTTGCCTAATCCACTCATCACACTGCTTTGAATATCAAAACCCGCCGGAGTGATGTTTTTATTTTGCATATACTCGACCGGAACATCAAGACCACAACGAATCGTTACATTCCCAACATTCACACTTGAAGAATTAAGACTTACGGCCTGAGGAAAACCTTCTCCGGCAGAGCCACATTTCTGAAAGAAACTTCCACGGTATTTTTTCGAGTTATCACAATAATCGTAATGAGCATTGGAGTATTTATTAGGAAGACCTACCAGTACAATTGGTGACGTGTACAAGTAATACTTATCATTTTTATCCAGGCCATCAATAACAAAAGTCCCGTCATAATCACTGATATTAGACCCGGCCACTTGCCCGGTTTTAAGTGATATCGCCTGGACATGAACTCCAAAAATACTAATCAGCGAACGCCCACCAACAACTTTTCCACTCAATGATCCTTTAGTTGAATCACCGTTCGGGTAAATAGAATAAACTCCGGCCTTATCATCACTCGATATTTGGTTTTGTCCTCTACTTAAAGCATAAAACATACTCGAGCCATTAACCTGGCTGTGCCCTAAACCAAGAAAATGTCCCATCTCATGAGTAAGAACGTTCCCTAGATAATTCACCTCTGTCACTGTTGTAGAAAAGGTAAAATTATCATTGATCAAAATATCCGCTTCAATGATTTCTCCGGTGTTATTTTTATAATAAACCTGAGTGACACCAACAACGCCCGTCCCGTTAAAAACCGAAGGGTCTGTTGAAAAGTAAATTTCATTTAATCCCGTCTGTCCGCTTCCGGCCGTCTGGTTTTTGCGCAAACTGATTTTAGATTTCCCATCCCATTGAGCAATCGAGCTGGCAGCAATCGACTGAACCGTCGCCGAAGAAAGAGACTGAGTGTTAGTGCTATTAACAAAAATATCTAATAACGTAATGCCATTCGTCCAGTGAACTAAAGAATCGCTGGTCGTGCGGTTTTGCACATAAGCATTAGCTTCTGTTAAAAACAGACTTAGAGTAAGTGAAAATAGAATCGCAACAACTGTTTTTTTCAACCTAAGTTCTCGTTCCTTTTTTCAACTTCCACCACATTGTCAGGGCACTAATAACCATCAAACCAAAAAAAGACCACATGGCCACAATACCGTCATTGTGTCCTTGCTCATCAACTTGCGCCGGAGCACGCTTTTCAAAAGTTACGTTTTTTGCAAAAACACCCTGTTTTTTTGATTCTTCTACAGGAGAAACACTATCAACCTCAGGAGCGCGAGTTGTTTTAAACTTCGTTTTGATCATGTCGATCATGCGCTCTTTTTTTACCTGCCCAATATCAGCGTCGTATGGGAATACACTCGAAATATAATAAATCTGCCCGTCGCGATTTTCGATTTTATATTTTCCCATCGTGAAATTGCTCAGGTAAATTTTTGATTCAATTTTCTTAAGCAGAAGAAATGATTTCTCTCCAACTGCAAACTCAGGAGCTCCGTCGATAAATGAAGTCACACCATTTACCGTTCCCCCTGTCATGGTAATTTTTAAAAATTCTCCATCCAGGTCGCTATTGTCTACGTTGTAAGATTCATTCATCGCAAATGTGTACTCAGTAAAAATAAGTCCCATTTTATTCATGAATGATTTTTTAGATTTAAGTTCCACCTCAGCAGCGCTGTTTGATTCGTCGACTAACTTCTCCAAAGGCATGATTTGGAAAGTCGTGGCCAATGCACTCAATGAACTCACTAAAAGAATTAAAATGAATAAGCCTTTCTTTAGCACTGTCTTCCCCCTGGAATTAAGTACTATTTTATCGGCTTTTCATTCTTGGAAATTGATAAAAAAACAGTGATTTTATGACTAAAAAATAGACACTTTTCCCTCTAGAAATGCCTGCAAAGCTGCTGATTTTTAAAACTCGATCTGATGATGGGAGATTTGAGCAAAAAAAGCATTTTGGTCAATTACTACCACCGTGTTGCCACTGCCAGATAATTGGTGCAAAAGTTCAGCAAGTGGAGCGTACTCATGGTGGGAAAGGCCACTCGTGAGGTTCTCGAAAATGATCATCGCCCCCTGGATTTTTTTATCCAAAAGAGTGAGAAGTTGCAGCCTTTGCCTCTCTCCCCCAGAGAGAGAAATGAGCGTTCTATCGAGCGAGAGATAGTCGAGTTTGAGAATTTTAAAGTATTCCCAGATTCTCTTTCCTTTTGGCGTAAGTTTAATGTGTCCCAGAACTTCAGACAGTGGAAGATTAAAAGCTTCATAGGCCGTCATCGTTCCATCTGAAATATTGGCGTAATAAGGTTTTAATTTTTTTCCCTGACAGTCTTCACAGACAAATTCCACGTCTTCCATAAATTGCATTTCTACAATCTTTACTCCACGCCCTTCACAACTCAAGCATTGTCCAAGTTCTGAATTGGAAGAAAAATGACCTTCTTTAAGTCCCAATTTTTTTGAAACTTCCAGTCCTGCAAAATACTTGCGCACAAATCCACCAAGGTCAGTGTAAGTGGCCACTGTCGAGCGTGAACTGATTTTATCCAGACTGCTGTTAATCACAATCACATCAGAAACGTCTTTGATCCCTTTTAATTTTTTAAACGTGTAGTCCTCAAATGACAGCCTAGTTCCATAGACAGTTTTATGAATTTCATTGGCAATAATATTCACCACAAATGAAGTCTTGCCTGTCCCTGACTCTCCGTGAACCCAATTGATCGCATCTTTTTGAATTTCGATTTTCTTTTTATTAAGCCCTCTGATGTTGGCCTCTTCCAGCTCAATAAAATGCTTCGGCCCTTTTAAGTTGTAATCAAACTTTGGCAGTTTATTTTTATCTTCTTTGTACGGTCCCTGGTAAAGGACTTCCCCCCCACGTCCGCCGGCAAAAGGTCCCATTAAAATGAGTTCATCTGAAGTCGATTTTAAATACTCCGAGTGCTCCACCATGATGATGGTATTTCCCTGATCGCGAAGTGAGCGCAAGTACTGAATAAGTTTTTTTTGTGTCGAAAGCGAAAGCCCTAAACTTGGCTCATCCAAAACAAACAATGACTGCGACCCTTCATAAGAAAGATACTTTGATAAAAGAAGTCTCTGGTATTCACTCGAACTCATCGAGCGAACCTTCCTGGTATTTTGCAAATGCCCCAATCCCAAATCCACACCAACCAGATAAAGGCGCTCAAGCTTTTCAAAAGTCGTCATCAACTTCTCATGAAGTAAAACAGACTTTAAATCCTCTTTAATTTTTTTCAAGCAAGCACTTGAATCAAAGAAATTGTTTTTTAAGAAATCTTTATAAGTAACCACTCTGTCTTTAAGTACAAGTGACATACTTCCTGCTCTTTCAGAAACACGAGTCCCTTCACAAGCTTCACACAGAACTTCAGTCTGCATGCTTCTCATGTAAATACGAATGTTCTTTTTATAGCGCTGAGTTTTTAAATATTCGAAATACTCATTAAAGCCTTCGTATTTCCCCGCCCCCTCGTAAAGGAACTTCCAGATACTTTGCGGCTGGTCCTTAAAAGGAACATCAACATCGTAACCAGCTTTTTTTGCTTCTTTTAAAAAGGTCGGAAACAAATGCTGAAAATGGGAGAAATTAAGAAAGTTAATCGCCCCTTCACGAATCGTCTTCGTCGGGTCCTTAACTAACTTCTCTCTATCATAAGTTAAAATCGCTCCATGTCCCTCACAGGCCGGACAAGCACCAAGAGCATTAAGCGGTGAAAGCGACTCTACGTTAGTGACCTTTTGCGCCACTGAATGACGATTGCAAATCGGGCAACGGTATTCATAAGCATGCTTTAACTGAATCTTTTTCTTCGCCCCCAATACATAAAGTAAAATGTCTGCATCTTCGCGCAGCTTCGCTTCTTTAAGCTTTGGAAGAATCTGATCAATATTTTTTCTTTTTACTCTAAAGAGTTCATACCAGGGGTCTTCCTCATTAAACTCATTGAGTGTTTTACCAAATGACCTTGACGGGTTCATCTCACTCGAAACTGTGCGGCGGTAATCATCCGCTTTGGCAAAGACGTGATACACCTCTTCATCAGAGGCCTTATCTTTTTTCAGTTTCAGTATCTCACTTTCCATTGCCAGGAATTTTTCATAGGGAACATGATGATCAGGGCAAACAAACGAGCCCAGCTCCATAAAAAGGCGCTGAAGCCTCTCATGGCCCCCTAAAACATCCAAGGCCACTGGTCTGGAGTTGATAACCGGATTGTGCTGGGGAAGTCCCCAGGCCGGCAATACGGGATAAATACTATCGACATCAACAGTGTGCGGGATCTCCCAAAAAAATTTCATATCGGTCGGAAGCGAATTAATAAAACGCCTCTTCGACTCTGTTAACAGAGTATGAAACGCCAATGAACTTTTCCCCGACCCCGAAGGACCAGCGATACAAGTGATCTTCCCTTGAGCGATATCAATATCGATATTTTTTAAATTGTGAGTTCGTGCGCCGCGAACCTTGATGACATTAAAGTTCTGCATGATTGGATTCTAGGCCCAGAAAATAAAAAAGCCCACATTTCTGTGGGCTTTTTGCGAGGACAATATATAGACAAATATTATCTTTTCGAGAATTGGTATCTCTTTCTAGCACCAGCGCGTCCAGCTTTCTTTCTTTCTACAGCTCTTGGATCTCTTGTTAGGAATCCAGCAGCTTTTAGTTCAGAACGAAGACCTGGTTGAACTTTAATAAGTGCTCTAGAGATAGCTAAGCGGATAGCTCCAGCTTGTCCAGAAATCCCACCACCAGCAACGTTGATTACGAAGTCGAACTTCTCAGCAAGTTTTACTAGGTTTAATGGTTGGTTAACAACGTATAGGTTAGTTTCTTGTTTAAAGAAGTTTCTTACGTCTCTTTTATTGATTGTGATTTTACCTGACCCGTTAGCCATGTAAACTCTTGCAACAGCAGTTTTTCTTCTACCGATTGCGTGTGTGTCGTATGTTTTACCTTTTGCAGCCATCTTATGATCCTTTTATTATTTTAATTTATATTCAACTGGGTTCTGAGCAGCGTGATCATGAGTTGCGCCTGCAAAAACCTTAAGCTTTGTTAATTGTTTTCTACCAAGAGTATTTTTTGGCAGCATACCTTTTACAGCTTCCATAACGATTAGTTCTGGGTGCTTTTCAAGTTGTTCTTTAGCAGATCTAGTTTTGATCCCGCCTGTGAAGTTTGTGTGCCAGTTATATTCCTTAGCATTCCACTTATCACCAGTGAATTTTACCTTATCTGCGTTGATAACTACTACGTAGTCACCAGAATCAGTGTTGTAAGTAAATTTTGGGTTCAGTTTCCCTCTTAGGATGTCAGCAATTTGAGTTGCTAGTCTTCCTACGATTTGGTCTTGAGCATCGACTACGAACCATTTTTTGTCTGCTTCAGCTGGCTTTAGAACGAACGATTTTTGAGTATACATAAACGCTTTCCCTTAAAGTGATCCCTTCAATATTGTTTTTCGCGAACGAAAAATTACGAAGTATTTATTCAAATATAAAATGCAGAAAAATGCAAGTGTTGTCCCTTATAGCGAGTTTTACGGCCCTCCGTCAAGCACTTCTTGGAGAGAATCTGGAAACTAAAAGAATCCTATTGAGAGGTGGAAACGACCTACTGAGTCGCGTTGCTTGTCTGCATATGACTTGCGCTGCAGCTTAAATCCATAATCGAAGTCTAGAGACCCTACCGGGGTCAAGTACTTAAGTCCAGCTCCAACGGAAGTTCGCAGTTTTGTGGGTTGAAAATCACTTACAAATACTCGCCCAGCGTCAAAAAAGACCCCTAATCTCAGGTTGTCGGTCAAGTTATAACGAGGCTCAAATTTTAGGGCCGTAAAATAAGCTTCCTTTTGGACAATGACTTCCCCGATCGGAGTTCCATCTATAAGCCTATTGATCTCTCCCTGGTCGTAACCGCGGATCTCATCATAGCCATCCAGCCTGAACACCTTAATACTCGGAATATAACCACGTGTGCGTGGCTGCCCGTTAGCATTGAGGAGGACATTTCCATTGGCGTCTTTTAGGACATCTTCTGCAAAGTTTTTCTGGTATCCGGCCGCGATTGAAAGCGCCAGTGTAAAATCCCCTACCGGGTAGTAGAAGCGATTGCGGCTGATCACTTTAACAAAGTTCACTTCCAGGTCTTTTTCATGCATCGATCCGAAGTATTTGTTGGCCCACTCAGAAGATAATGTAAAAAAGGCCCCTTTTCTCGGGTTAATCACATCATCTCTAAAATCAAAAGTAAGCGTCGGAGTAAGACCTCCGATCGAGAAGTTATCATTATCTTTTTCTTCCGTAGCATCAAATTGAACAATGCGCTCGAACTGGTATCGTAAAGATGTTGAAAACCACCTATTAAAGTTCTTAGAAAGCTGTGGTGAAATTCTTAAAATATCCGCATCGAATCCATAAAAGCGAATGCGCTGATAAGAGGCCGATGTTTCAAATTCTACCTGGGTCTTTATATACTCATGAAAAAGATAAGGCTCGGTGAAAGTCAGGCGTGACGAGTACTCAAACAAGTCCTTGTCATCTTTTCTTCTTCTCTCATCAAATCCATCTAAGTTAAAACGTTCGTTTCCTTGAAGCCTTAAACTCAATGAGCGGTTCATTCCACCAAGGTTGTTCCATGAAACACCAGTAGAGAGCTTAGCCCCCAGGTCAGTACGAAATCCTGGTGCCACTTCAATCAGACCGAAGTCCTTTTCTTTAACCTGGATTACTAGATTGGTTTTTGCACACCCAGATGCTTCAGATTCATACATCATATAAGGAGTGATTCGCAGTGAAGAGAATAGGTTTAGCCCCGAGAGTTTCTGTCTTAGGATCTCCAGCTTCCCCGGAGTGATCAGCTCCCCTGGCTTAATATCAATTTCGCGGTTAATAACTGTAGATTTGGTTTTCGCATTTCCATTAATAATGGCCTCGTTAAAACAAATCTGACGGTCAAGGGCAATTTCTGGTTTTAAATCCACATAAGTATAGGCGCGGTCGTAGACCATTAAGTCATTGCGGTTTAAATTAGAGATCGTCGCAAAATAATACCCTTCGTTTTGAAAATGAATAATCATCTTGCGAAGATCACTTTCAATTTCAACGATATTGATCGGCGCTCCTTCTTTATTAACCAGCGCGCCCTTTACCCCTGTTGCCAGCTCTTCCGGAACTTTCTGAAAAGTGATATTTCTTAAAGTGACTTGCTGTTTTTCTGCAATCCCATACTCAATACTGACTGTGTCGTCTTCGTCATTAGTCACCACTCTCGGCTTTGAAACTTCAACAAAAACAAATCCACGGCTTAGGTATTCTTTTTTCAGAATATCAGAGAACTCATCAAAGAATTTTTTATCGTAAAAGCCACCTTGGGCCAGGGGCGTTCCATTCTTTTTAAAAATCTCTTCAATCTCTTTTGCTTTAAGATAAGAATTCCCTCTATAAACAATCTCTTTAACGATGACCTTAAAGCCCTCATCAATAACAAAGAAGTAGTTGATGACTTTCCCTTTTTCCAGATCCTGGCCTTCATTTTGGTAAAACTTTACACCTGTCTGATAAAAACCTGTCTCCTCATATTGATCAGCAATATAAGTAGCAAGCCCCGCGATATCAAATTTTCCAAATTCGTTTTTAATTTTTTCCAAAAGCTTAGTTCTTAGCTCTTGATGGCTAAAAACACTATTTCCTCTGAATTCAAAGTTCACTCTTTCTCTAGGTTCTACGATAATCTTGGCGTAAACATTTCCGCCTTCCACCTGAAGCTCGTGTTTAACAACGGCATTGAAATACCCACTATTAAATAAGTCTTTAGTGATTTGATCAATTTGAATTTTTAAAGTCAGGTTATCGTACGTTTTTCCAGTGATCGCTTTAAAGTAAGTCCCAAAACGCTTCTTCATCGCCGGGTTATTTAACTCGACTGCTTTTAACACTGCCCCTTTTGGAGCAGATGACTCCTGGGCCATGGCCGGATTAACCATCATAGTGCTTAAAAGAATTAAAAGAAGAAGGAGGCTTTTCATTAAAATGATTTCCTCCACTTTAAGTCGGCACCAAGTGAGTTTGGCGTATTCGTGTTTTCATCTTCCGTCGGTTTAACTTCGTAAACTCCTTCTAATGAAAAGTTCTTATTGATATTAAAATTGATGTTCATTTCCTGCTTTTGTTCTAATGATCCACCAATTGTACTTGAAAGCGATACATCTACGCGATTGTTAATTTGCTTATTAATCTTAACTTTTGTCGCAGACTTTAGCCTGCTGGTGCTTCCATCACTAACAGCAGACTTCCCAGAAATAAGAGTTGTTTCATCTTCCTTAAATTCCGGCTGTACACTGAGCTTTAATCCCAGAGTTGAATTTAAGTCTTCATTGATCTTAAGCTGATCCACTAA
The DNA here is from genome assembly GCA_964016365.1 of uncultured Bacteriovorax sp. GTDB lineage: Bacteria > Bdellovibrionota > Bacteriovoracia > Bacteriovoracales > Bacteriovoracaceae > Bacteriovorax. The sequence continues at coordinate 9,663 of CAXHHE010000077.1, forward strand.
AAGTGTTCCGATCCCTACAGTCGTAACAAACCTGCGCTCACCAGCTTCCAGGTTTTTTGACATATCTGAGGTAACCCCTAAAGTCAGAAGCGATAGTAAATCTTCTTTTGAAAGTGCAGGCTCTGATGAAAGTTCAACGTTAACATTGCTGATAGTCCCGGAAAGATCCAGGCGCATATCGTAGTCATTAATTTTAGCAGCACCAGCAAACTTCAAATCAGATATACGGTTCTTACCGCGGTCCCTGATTTCTACGTAGCCCTGACTTAAAGCAAAGTCATGACCTTTAAATTTAAACTTACTAATATTTGGAACCGTCTCCAACCTGGTGTTAAATTCAGGGGAAAGCACATCGCCAGTCACTTGGCCGTTTCCACGGAAGTATACTTCCACCATGTTATTTTTAATTAGAACCGGGCTTGCTGTTTCAAATGAAAGGTTCAGGTCAATAAAGCCCTTGTTTCCCAGAACATCTTTTTCTGGAAGATACTTTTTATATTCATCAATACTGACTTTGTTTTCTTTCATTAGATCAGCTGGGTCTTCCAGGATTTCTCCATGAAGAAAAGTCACTTTACCATTGAGTTTATAAGGAAGATCCGTTCCCGTAACTGTTCCAGTGCTGCTAACAATAACGTTCGAACGTTTAAAAAGTGGCACCGTCGCCCGGTCAATCTGATAATTGAGGTTAACTTGCGGATACATGTCATCAAAGAAAATCTTCCCGCCGATTTTGAATTCCCCCTCCCCATAATTCCCACGCATTCTGGTAATCTCGAAAGATTCACCATTTTTAATAAACGTGTAATCAAATGAAGTGATGTAACCCGGAAGGCCTTTGATCTTTAATGAGTGATTGTCTCCTGAAATATTGAGATCTTTCACGGTAATGTTTTTATTTAAAACGACCTTAGACTGCCCTTTAATTACACCGACGGCGCGCTCAATGTAATTGGTGGCCATTTCAAAAAGGCTCGCTTTAAGAGCAAAGCGATGATCGACTTCAATGACTCCATTAGAAAGATTGCGTCCTCTACTGAAAAAGAAATCTTTCCCATCATGTAAACGAAGGTCCCAGCTTTTAACAATCCCTTCATCAACTTGAATCACATTATATTTTGGATCAATCTGCAGAGTGATATCGCCTTTTTTTACAGTCAGGTCTTCAACATCCAAGAAAAAACGTCTTACTCCCAGTGATCCTAAGCTGATCTGGGTGTTAAGTTTCGCTTTAATTTTTCCAGTAATCCCACGATCGATCATATTGTGAGCAGAGAAAACTCCCAAAAACTCTCTTAAGTCACCAGTCTCAATGCTTGATTTAATGGCCGCAATATCGGTTTTAAAACTGACCAGTGAATCGACTTTGATCTTTCCACCCAAAAGGCTGGCGTTGGTTACGATATCGTTAGTGTTAAT
>CAXHHE010000078.1:0-11048 GCA_964016365.1 uncultured Bacteriovorax sp.
ACACAGAAGCCTTCGTCGGCAGCGTCAGATGTGTATAAGAGACAGGCTTCTACTTGTTGACCTTCTTTGAACTCTTCACCAAGGTTGATGTTTTTCTTTGTCCAAGAGATATCAGAAACGTGGATTAATGCATCCATTTCTTCACCTAGATCAACGAATACACCGAAGTCAACGATAGATTTTACTTTACCTTTAACTTTGTCACCTACTTTGAACTTAGCAACTAGAGCATCCCATGGGTTTGCTTGAAGTTGTTTTAGTCCAAGAGAAATTCTCTTGTTCTCAACATCTACGTCTAGAACTTGAGCTTCGATTCTCTCACCAGCATTGAAGTGCTTAGTTGGGTTCTTAATTTTGTTTGTCCAAGACATTTCTGATACGTGGATTAATCCTTCGATACCATCGTCTAGCTCAATGAATACTCCGTAGTCTTTAACAGATACGATTTCTCCAGAAACTTTAGTTCCTGGGATGTATTTTGTTCTAGCTTCTTCCCATGGGTTAGCTTGAACTTGTTTTAGACCAAGAGATACTCTTTCCTTATCTGTATCGAATTTAAGAATCTTAACTTCGATTTCATCCCCGATATTAAGGATGTTAGATGGGTGCTTAACTCTTCCCCATGACATATCTGTAATGTGAAGAAGTCCGTCAATACCACCAAGATCGATGAATGCACCGTAATCAGTGATGTTTTTAACGATACCTTTAACAACCATTCCTTCTTCGATTTGAGAAAGAATTTCACCGCGCATTTTTCCACGCTCTTCAGCAAGGATTGCACGACGAGAAAGAACAATGTTCCCTCTTTTCTTGTTGAACTTGATAACTTTGAATTCCATTGTTTTACCAATGTACTTATCAAGGTAACGAGTTGGACGGATGTCAATTTGTGATCCTGGAAGGAACGCCTTAACACCGATATCAACAGATAGACCGCCTTTTACTTTTGCGATTACTGTACCAGTTAATGGTTCACCAGATTCGCAAGCAGCAGAAATGCGATCCCATGCTTTTAGGATTTCTGCTTTGTCTTTAGAAAGAATTAGGTTCCCCATGTGAGATTCTAATTTTTCTAGGTAAACTTCGATTTTATCGCCTGATTTAATTTTCAGTGATCCATCGTAGTTTTGGAATTCTTTCACCGATACAAGACCTTCTTGCTTGTAACCGATGTCGACAGTAACGTAATCTTGACCGATGTTGATGATTGTTCCCATGAACACTTCACCTTCTTCAAAATTTTTCGTTGTTGCCGTGTCTAGTAGCTTACTAAAATCAGTTTCTTTCTTTGTTTCGATGTCTTCACCAATGACGACGTCGTAACCTTTCATCCAATTCTGTTTTAGTTCCTGTTTTTGAGCCATAATATACCTCGAGAGATTTTTTTTACCAGACTTACAGTTTCCTTTGGGACTGGCCCCAGCTTCTGCTTTAAAAAAGAGTCACTAGATTTGAAGGGCAAATATACTAGGTTTCCCTATGTAAGTCGAATGAATTATTGAATTTCGCCTGAGAGGGTGCGGCGAGTCTAAATCCCGCCGCCCGTATAAGAAGTAACTTATTGAAATTAAAACCTATTTTTTCTTATTTTGAGTGAAGATAAACCACTTTGGGCGATTCCACGTCGTCTTAAGCATTTCGATATCAGAGAAAACGGCCTCGCGTTTTTTGTCGTTACCATCTAAGAATACCACCAGGTCGTATTGTTGTTTCTCTGTTCCATACGTTTCAGTGAATTCCTTAATAATATTATTCGGAGTCACCACCGGTCTTCCCATCGTCGTTGTCACTGGGAAGTAGAGTCCATTTTTTTCTTTTGTCGGCTGATATGTATAGTAGATCAGCTCCGAACAAACGACTGTTGAGTCTGTTCTGAAATCGAAGTTAAAATCGTAAGGACGGCCCTGGTATGTCAGCGACGTCAAAAGCCCTTTGGCCATATCTAAATTTGAAAGTCGCGGGCGGATGACGGCAAGCGAGTCTGCATTTGCAGAATGCTCAAGACTGGTAAAAACCACTCCTTCACTCATCGCTTCCAGGACACGGTAGTCGTGTTTTGTTTCGTCCTGACCTAAACTTTCTTGATAAACTTCTTTATGTCGATTAGCTAAAAGCTCTTCAAAACTTCCACTTTCAATTCCTTCAGCTTTTACCCATTCGATAACTTCCGGGTCTTGCTCTAGGTAAGCGCGCTCTTCCGGACGCCCAATGTAAAGAGCAGCGTGCGGCCAGAATCCAGGCAGACCGATATTTGATAAATACCATTCACGTCGTTCAATCAAGACATCTCCCGCTCTTAATTTAGCGTGAATGATTTTAATTTGTTCCTGGTTGATTAAGAATTCATTTCCACGAGCGACGCGTTCATCTCCCATCCATTCAGAGATATTCTTCTGAAGAGGAAAATAGACTTTAAAGAGTAAGTGAGCCGTAATTCTGCCGGCATTTTTCATTGTATAAAGGAAGCCTTTATAGCGGTTGAATTTTCCAATGTAATCTTCGTCTTTTTCAATTCCTAAACTCAGAGGAGAAACACTCACTTTATTTGTTAATCCCTGAATTCTGTAACCTGAATACTCTGTGAATTTTTTAATATTGAGGTATTCAAACTTAAAGCGAGCAAAAGTTCTCGACTCAAGTCCTAACTCTGCAAACGACTCATTCAGAACTTTGTCAGTTGTTGGGATGGTTCTCATCGCACGGATAAAGGCAATCGCACTTCTGTATTGGGCCAGGTAAGCCGCGTACTGAATTGTGAAGTAATCATCTTTTAAGAACTCATCATCTTCGATTTCTTTTTCATAAGAAGATAGTTTATCGATAATCAGGTTTAGTTGTAAGTGTGAATAAAGCAATTGCCCCCAGGCTTCGCGAAGCATCTGGCGTTCATCATTGGTTAATGAAGAAATGCGGGCTTTTTGGCGCATCTTCTGGAAAAGTTCTCCATTTTGGACATTGTCAGTTAACGTCTCAAGACGATCGCGGTTTTCCATTGTCAGTTTTGTATAATGATCAATGAAAGAGCGTTCCCTAAACTCATCAGCATGGGCCAAAAAAGGCAGTGCTAATACTGTTAGAAGAATAAAAGAACAGATGTTTTTAAGAGACATAACAACCTCTAAGGAAAACCTATTTCCAGAGGAGAAATGCAAAAAAAAGACCTGCTAAATAGGGTTTACTTTCAAGAGTTTAGGAGGATAGGAGTGTCTATTTTTTAGACAGTGTTTAATCTTCGCTCTACTTCTTCCTGAAAAGACGAACCCTTCTCTGTACCGATTTTGAATAGAGACTCATTAGTTGGGATTTATAACTTTTGTACGAATGCTCGCGTTCGATGAAATATTTGTAGAGTCTGGTTTTCTCTCTATAAACGGCACGACCGAGAATCATCTTCTCCCATTTATCGCGCAGCTCTCGTGCATCGAAGAGCTTATAAGTCTCTCCGACGCCTTCATACTCTTCGATTAAGTCTTTGCTACAAAAGTTGCGAGTCAAGACTGCCGGCACTTCGTGAATAAGAGCAGAGATAGCATGATCTTCAATCAATTCATCCGGTGAATTGCTCACCCATAAATCGAGGCGTGAGATGACTCCCACAATATCCTGAGTTGTAACGAAAAGAACATCTTCCTGCAGATCTTGTTCCTGAATGTCTCTCATTAAATTAGGAAGCAGTGACATACTTTGGAAATCCACTGGTGAAATCAACACCAGCTTACTTCTTTTTCCTCCCGGCTCTTTTTGGTTAATAACTTTTAAGGCCGCTAGGATTGGAGTGATGTGTTTATGGTCATTCAGTCCCGGAGAAACATAAGTTCCGGCCAGGAAATAGTCTTTATAAAGTTCGAAGTTCACCGCGATTTGAAGAGGGTTAATCGCCTCTTCATATTTGATCCCCAATCCAAAATACTCGATCTTCTTTAAAGGAAGGCCCAGGTTTCCAAGGGCATCTTGCAATAGGTTTTTATTGGCAAGAATCAATGAATCAATGCGCGAGATCAGTGGCCTGTACCAAAAACGCTGAAGAGGTTTGTCGATACTATGATCCTGAGTCACAACAAGCGCTGTGATGTTTTGTCTTTTAAGCTGGAAAGAAAGTGAGCATAAAAGTGTGAAGTCGTAACAGTGAACGATATCAATGTGACTTTTCTTAAAGGCCTGGCCCAAAGTTAAATGCTTATGAAAGCGCAGGAAGCGATTAATAAAATGTGGTTTATAAGGAATGATTTCGATCTCTAAATGCTTTGCTACCTTTGCCGCAAAAGAGTCTTCGTACGTGTAGAGATAAACGTTATATCCATGCCCTTTTGCTTGAATGATATCGCGAAAAGCAAAGCGCTCCTTCGTATTCCAGGCCTTGCTGGGCAGGACGTAAAGAATATTTCTGGAGTACTTATTCTTCAATTACTGAACCTTGATTCCCGGTTTGTATTCCACCAGTTCCCCGTAAACTGATCCGATTTTGATCTTGGCCTGGAACTTTAGCAGCTTTCTTTCTGGATCATTTCCATACCAGAAGATAATGTCGCCGCTCTTTTTAAGAACCCCAGGAAAGTTTGTTTCTGCTCTTATCTTAATGGCCTTCACTTCTTTGTCAGCGACATTGATAGTGTCTTCACCCATAACTTCAACTTTTAAAAGCCAGAATTTCCCACGTGTCACCACCGGGAATTCATAGATGTCACCCTTGTTTAAAGGAAGACCTCTTACCAGTTGAAGTGCCGAGAAAGAATCCTGAGATAGGCTTGGAATTGAAGCACTGATCTTCTCATCTTTATTTGATCCTTCCTTCACACGTTTATACCAGTGGTACGTCATCATCTTTTGGAAATCAAAAAGCTGAAGGTCATCAACATTTTGTTTTTTCTCTCTTTGAATCAATGAATATTTCATTGGAAGAAAAGTTTCTTTTTCAACATAACTGTCTAGTCTATCGTCCAGCCAGTAGAAATAACGATAAGAATCACTTGATTTAAAGCGAGCGTAAAAATGGAAAGCTTGTTTATTATTAAGCGAGACAACTTCCTTAGAAAGGATCGTAATATAACCAGCAGTCACCCCAAGGTAGCTGATGGCCATAATGGATTGTTCACCTTGATAAAATACCGGCTTAAATTTGCTCCACACGCCTCTCGATTTAGCATCGTAAGCTTTATATTCTTCCGGGTAATCAGCGGGAAGAACCGGATTTAAGTAATTGCTTGAAGTTGTTTGAGTCGCAGGTTTCGCAACAGCTTTAGCTTCTTTGTTTGTCGCTGCCTCTTTGGTCTCAGCGTCTTTCACTACTGGAGTTTTAGCTTTTGAAGCCTTTCCTTTTGTTTTCTTTTGAGCTGCTGCCAGAGCTTCTGCAGCGACTCTTTCTTCTTCCGCTCTTTTTTGTTCTTCAAGTGATTGGGTCTTATAACTTTCGGCCTGCTCTTTTTCTACATCAAATGCAGTGACCAGGTCTGAGCCTTCAGGTTTCTGTAAAAGAACTGATTTTTCTTCTTCATAATTAGTCGCACAGCTGGTTACGGCCAGGCAGCAAAGGAAAAACAAAGCGGATTTAAAATTCTTCATAACATTTACCTTAATATAAATTTTGAAAGCACGAATCGATAACCTTTGTCGTTGCTTCCTCTCCACTTAAGAATTGGATATCAACTTCCAAAAATACAATCGTATCGTCCTCAATAATCTTTTTAATTCTCACCATGTCTTTTTCAGTCGTCACTAAAAGTGCATCTTCTGATTTTGCGTAAGATAAAAGAGCATTAATCTCATCTGGCTTGAAGTAATGGTGATCCGGGAACGACTCAGTCACAATAACTTCGGCCCCTAGTTCTTCAAGCAGTTTATAAAATGATTGTGGATTGGCGACACCTGCGACACAAATCACTTTGCGTCCTTTAATGTCTTCAGCTTTTAACACCAGCTCATTGGCCGCATTGTAAAAGCCGTTTGGTCTGAAGCCAACTTCTGCAAACTCAACTCCCACGGGAAGATGAGGTTGAAGGAATTTTTTCAGTGTTTTAATTTTTTCAGCAGAAACAACATCAGCTTTCCCAATGACAACAAGGTCAGCGTCTTTTAGACCTTGAAAACCTTCGCGCATATAACCTAACGGTGCGACACGGTAACGGAACATCGGCATTGTCGCATCAAAGAGAACAATGTTGAGTTTACGCTTAATCTTAATGTGTTGGTGCCCGTCATCTAAAAGAACAACATCCGGTTCAACTTTTGGGAAATAAAAACTTAAGTTCTCACTACGCCTCTTTCCTACAACAATCGTAGCGTCTTCCAGTCTCCTGGCAAATAAAAGCGCTTCATCGCCGTAATCCACTGGATCTGGCGCCATCATTTTCCCTGACGAGATAAGGCCGCTGGAATTTTCCAGTTTGCCTTTATATCCGCGCATAAGGATCATGACTCTTTTATTTCTTTTGTGAAGATACTCAGCAAGCCAAAGAGTGAAAGGTGTTTTCCCCGTTCCACCGAACGTCAGGTTGCCAATTGAAATGATAGGAACTTGAAATGATCTTTGTCTGAAAATTCCGTAGTCGTAACAAGCTCTACGAAAAAAATAAACCGATTCCCAAATCCAAGACAATGGAGATAACAAAAGTCTTTTAATGAGAGGTATCGATTTTTTTTCCATAAGAGTTATCTATTACATCGGCCATATATTGTGGAACGCTCATGGGCTCACCACGGACCTGGTCTTTCGTTTGTTGAAGCCAGCTTAAAAGCTGCATATACTCGGTTTTATTATAATACCAAAACCTTAAATACGACACGATATTATAGGCGCTCACCTGATCCTGAAGGAACTCTGGAAAAACCGAACGATTCTGTACGATATTGGCAAGGCTGATGAACCAACGGTAGCTCACCAGATTCTCAAAAATAAATTGATTTAAGAGCGATGTTTTATAACAAACAATAGTCGGAAGTTCGTACAATGCACATGTCAATGTCACTGTCCCACTCGCGGCCAGAGAAAAATCGGCCTTTTTCAGAGCGACAGTCAGCTCTTCATTGCTAAACTCTTCATCAATAAATTCAGCATAAGGTTCAAAAAGCTCCTTGGGCACAGAACTCGATTTTACAATCGAGACATGCAGAGGAATCTCCTTTTTTAAATGCCTGATAGATTCAATAAAGATAGGGAGCAGCTTTTCCACTTCAAACTTGCGCGACCCTGGTAAAAGCAGCAGGCGCACCGGAGAATGAAGCTCACTTTGTTTCTTAAAACTTAACAAGTCATTTTTATAAGTCGTCCACAGCGGGTGATCAACACTGATTACTCTCTGAACTCCCCTGTCTTGAAACCATTTTTTCTCAAAAGGGATGATGGTAAAAAGAGTGTGAACCGAACGGGCAATCTTTTTAACTCTATACTCTTTCCAGGCCCAGGCCTGCGGGGCCACATAATATAATACTTCTACGCCCAGCTCTTTGAGTTTGCCGGCAAGTTTCATATTGAATGACTGGAAATCAACCAAAATAGCGGTCTTCGTATTTCTTCTCTTAACTTCTTCAACGATGTGATTCATCGCCTTGTAGTAAAAAGGAATTTTCGTGATGACTTCACTGTAGCCCCACGAAGAAAAGTCATTTAAGTGATAAAGAAGCTCTAGGCCTTCGCGCTTTAATTCATCTCCCCCGACACCATAAAAGCTAGTGCCAGGAGAAGACTTTTTTAGCTCATTAAAAAAACTTAGAGTATGCTCTTCGCCGGATTTCTCTCCAGCAATGATCAGGCACGACTTCTCACTCATTAAAGCATGACCTCAATATTTTTGCGGGCACTTTCTAAAACTTTATCAATGAGCCTTACAGCTGTCAGACCATCTTCTAAAGAGATGATCGGTGCTTTTTTATTGGCAATCGAGTTGTAGAAATTTTTATGCTCAAGAAGTAAATGATCGCGCTTTTCATAGTTAGCTGTGTTGACGAATTCAGGTCCCGCTTCTTTTCCCAGGGCCTCTGAAATTTCGTTTCTCATCAGGTCCACAAGAAGAGTTCCAGCGTGGTTTGAAATCTCTAACTCGCGCACTTCTTTAGTCTGGTTGCGGCCAACGGTAATCGTGGCACGGTTTCCTGACTTGAATTTGAAGTTAGCTGTTACATAATCGTAATGCGAAGTCCTCATTTTAAAGCCCATCGCCTCAACACTTACTGGTGTTTCACCAAAGAGGTAAACCAGAAGATCCAGGTCATGTATCATTAAATCCTGAACGACATCAACGTCTGTCGCGCGACCTTTAAATGGGGCCACACGCTTTAGAGTGATGTGTGCTGGAGCATCAAAGAAATGCTTGTACTCGTTTTTTCTCTCCCAGGCCTGGTGGAATCTCTCTGAGTGACCAACCTGTAGAATCACTGGGTGTGCTTTTAAAAGCTCTTGAAGCCTTAATGCTTGCTCAGTTGTTTCCGTTACGGGTTTCTCACAGAAAACATGTTTATTGTGTTTTAGAAGGTACTCTACGATTTCATAGTGAAATGATGTTGGCGTGACAACCACTCCGGCATCAATGTCGTTAATACATTTAGAAATATCGTCAACGATCATCGTATTCGGGTGTGCTTTGCGAGCAGCTTCCTGCCCTGCCGGGAATTTTTCAACGATATATTTTAGTTCTGCCACCTCTGGAAAACTCTCCGCTTTTTGAGCGTGCCATTTTCCAAGGTGACCGTATCCAATAACTGCAACTTTAATTTTGCTCACAAAAATCCTTATGGGTTAAACGGCGCAATTCCGATTTCAGATTTTTTAATCTGATCAACCATCTCAATAACGACACGGTTGTCTTTGTATTCGGCCATTAATTCTGCATTTTCCACGAATGAACGAGGAGAAAGATTTGAAGACTCGATTGTTCTTAGGAAATCGACAACTTCAGAAATTTCTTGTTTGCTGTATCCCTGGCGTTTCATACCAATGATATTGATTCCTTTTAAGTGAGCGCGGTTCCCCATTGCTGTACAGAATGAAGGGATGTCGCGGTCAAGTGCCGAAGCTCCACCGATGTAAGCTCCACGTCCAAGAGAGACGAACTGCTGGATTTGAGTTCCACCGCCGATGATCACACGGTCTCCAATTTTTACGTGGCCTGCGAAGTTCGTCGAGTTAGCGATCGTACAGTTGTTTCCAACCACTACATCATGACCTGCGTGAACGTAGGCCATGAATAGGCAGTTATCACCAATCTTTGTGATTTGGTTTTCTTTTAAAGTCCCGCGGTGAATTGAGCAGTACTCTCTGAAAGTATTGTTGTTTCCAATCACTGTGCGAGTTGGTTCACCTTTATAAGAGTTATCTTGTGGAGGTGCTCCAATAGAACAGCCTTGAAAGAATTTATTGTTTTCTCCAATCGTTGTATGTCCATCAACCACGACATGAGAAAAAAGAACTGTGTTAGCTCCGATTTCTACGTTTGGTCCAACGATACAGAAAGGTCCGACCTGAACTGTCTCGTGAAGTTTTGCATTTTTGTCTACGATTGCACTTGGGTGGATATTGCTCATAAACTATTCCTTGTTATTTATGCTTAAAGCATTTTTAGTGAAGCAAGAACCGTCGCTTCACTCATTAATTGGTCATTGTGATAAAGTTTACATTCGCTGGTAATCATCGGCCCTCTGATCTTCAGAGTTTTTGTCACTAGCTTTAAATCCATTTCAGGAAGAACTGGTTTTCTGAAACGTGCTTCATTGATTCCCAGAAGGGCCACATCCATTTTCATGTTGAATGGGTTTTCATTAACTAATAAAACGATAAAGCTCGTTGCTTGTGCCATCATTTCAACCTGAACAACTCCTGGAAGAATTGGGTAATCAGGAAAATGTCCGGCAAAAATCGCATGGTCTTTTTTCGTTCTGTAATGAGCGATAACTTCTGCGTCCTGGATTTCTTTAATATCGAAAATCTTTCCTTGAACGATTTCTTTTCCGGGAACAATTACCGATTCAACAGAATCAATAAACAGGAATGGGTCTCTATGAGGAAGGATTTGTTTAACTTGTTCAGTAGTCAGTAACATTGAGCGTTCTCCTAATAACTATTCACTTTTATCTTTTGAGGAAGAGAGTGAGTGCTTTCTAATATAAGCGACACCTTTCATCCATTCTTTAATATTTCTCGCTGGGAATCCCCCCAGGACTTCTCCATCTTCAACATTGTTGATGACACCGGCGCCTCCTGCAATTTGCACACCTTTACCAATTTTAAGACCATTGGCTGCCTTAGCGTCTCCACCAAAGACAGTGTAGTCACCAATCGTTGTACTTCCACCAAGACCAGCTTGTCCACAAAGGATGACCCCTGTTCCAAGCTTGCAGTTGTGTCCGATTTGAACCTGATTATCAATCTTAGAACCTCTTCCAATTTTTGTTGGAGAAAAAGTTCCTGAATCAATGCAAGTCGCTGCTCCAATTTCAACATCGTCTTCGATGATCACACTTCCCATGTGCCACACTTTATGGTGAACACCTTTTGAGAAGTTGTATCCAAAACCATCCGCACCGATCACACAGTTCGCGTGAATGCGAACATTGTTGCCGATTTTTACATTTCTATAAATGGTTGTACCTGGGAAAATTTCTGTTCCTTCTCCGATTGTCACACCTGACATTAAAGTAACACCTGAGTGGATTTTTGCGTTTTCAGCAATCGTCACGTTCTCGCCAAGAAAAGCCCCTTGAGCAATCCATACACTTGGGTGAATAGAGGCTGTTCCCATCTGACGACCATCAACCATGTCATTTGGATTTCCGATTTTTTCATCGTAAAAAGGCTTCGATAAAAAAGACATCGCCAGGTTTACATCAAGAACAGTGGCAACCCACCATGCTTTTTGTTTGATAAGTTCTAATTGGTCCGGGCTGACTAAATCAAAAAACTTCTTTTCGATAATCACGCCGATGTGAAGAGCGTCTTCACTTTGAAGAAAGTCGGCCATGAAATTTTTATTTTTTATAAAATAGATATGACGAGGCCGATATTCTGTAGAATCGGTAATCGCTTCAACCGCGAATGATTCGTCGGATTGGGTGAGTTT
>CAXHHE010000079.1:0-11022 GCA_964016365.1 uncultured Bacteriovorax sp.
CGCACAGGACTTTCTTTTGGATACATGCACTACAATGTAAAACCAGATATCATCTGCCTTGCCAAGGCCATCACTGGAGGCATGATCCCTTTTGGGGCCGTGTGGACAAGTGAGCCTATTCACACATACTACATGAATAATGTTCTGGCCTGCGGACTAACAAACTACGCCCATCCGATGGGAATGGCCGCTTTAAAAGGTGTTCTGGAAATTTGCCAAGATTTTGATTTCCAAAAACATCTTGAGCACATTTGCCAGGTTTTTAAACGCGAACTGGAGTCTCTTCGTTCAATGAGTGAAGTTGAAACAATTAGGTACCACGGCATGCTGGCGGCCGTTGATTTAACTGTCGATATTGAATGGAAAAGATTTTTTGACAAAGGCATTCACCTGGCCACACAAAATAAACGTATTGTTCTTGCTCCTCCTCTGATCATTTCAGAAAAGGACTTAGTAGAAGGTATGAACCGCTTTAAAAGCGCACTAAAGGATCTCGAATAATGAACACATCATCTCCTAAAGTTTACAAAGACGCCCACGCGGCCCTACACGATATAAAATCAGGCATGACTCTGATGAGCGGAGGCTTCGGTCTTTGTGGAATCGCGGAAAACTGCATTGATGCATTAACGACTATTGATGTAAAAGACCTGACAGTCATTTCCAACAACATTGGAAACTCTGGCCGTGGTTTAGTTAAAATCTTAGTTCAAGATAAAATCAAAAAGGCCTATTGCTCATACGTCGGTGGAAACCCTGACCTTGAAAAAAGAATGCTTTCAAAAGAAATTGAAGTGGAACTTGTCCCTCAAGGGACATTCTCAGAAAGAATCCGTGCGGCCGGAATGGGTGTGCGAGCTTTTTACACGCCAACAGGATACGGTACACTTATCGCTGAAGGAAAAGACGTTAAGATGTTTGACCGCCCTTGTATTTTAGAAACGGCCCTTCACGCCGACTTCGCTATCATTAAAGCGCAAAAAGGCGACACCTATGGAAACCTGTGGTTTAAAGAAACCGCTAGAAACTTCTCTCCTCTTATGGCCATGGCCGCAAAAATCACTGTGGTAGAAGTGGAAGAACTAGTAGAAGTCGGACAAATCCCGGCAGAGGACATTCACCTTCCAGGACTTTTTGTTCAAAGGATTTTCCAAGGAAAAAATTATAAAAATGAAATTGAATTTCTAGTGACGGAGGGAGCTTAAGATGGCCTGGACAAATGAACAAATGGCAGATGAGGTCATTAAAGTTTTTACTCCTCATAGCTCCGTTAACTTAGGAATTGGAATGCCGACGATCATCGCTGAGCGCATGCCAAAAGACTTGCACATCATGATTCACTCTGAAAACGGAGTGCTTGGTGTAAGCGGTAGACCTACTAAGGCATCAGTCTCTCCTACTTTAATCAACGCTGGAAAAGAAACGGTCAGTGTTGCTCCTGGAGCAAGCTTTTTTGATAGCTCACTAAGCTTCGGAATGATCCGCGGCGGACACATTGATTACTGTGTTTTAGGTGGAATGGAAGTCGATAGCGAACGAAGCCTTGCTAACTGGATGATCCCAGGAAAAAAGGTAACGGGAATGGGCGGCGCCATGGACTTAGTTAACGGCTCTAAACAGGTCATCATCATGATGAATCACTTTAGTAAAGACGGCACAGCAAAACTTCTTAAGAGATGTGTGCTTCCTCTGACGGGAAAAGAAGTTGTCGACCTGGTAGTCACTGAGATGGGTGTGTTTAAACCGACAGGAAATGCGTTTAAGATCATCAAACTTGCTCCCGGTGTGGAAAAAGCAGATCTTAAGATCGAAGCCCCTCTGGAATAATCTCCATAGTAATAAAATGTAAGTTCCCAAAGAATCTCGGGGATGGATAGGATTTAAGAAAAAAATCAAAGGATTGGTTTATGCTTAAATTCACTCTTTCCCTATGCCTTCTTCTTGGCACCTCATCTCTTTTTGCCCTGACAAACTCTACATTTGCCGACTCTCCTCTTTGGAGCCCCGTTGTGCAGATTAAAAGTGAGGCCCCCGATTCAACTGGAGACAGTGTCCCTGGTTATTGCAATGCTACTTTTATCGCTAAAAATATCCTAGTCACCGCTGCTCACTGTGTGAAGCTTGCCTATATCTCTAAAGACAATAAACTCAACATCCAGACTGGTTATTACAAATACGTAAAGAGACCAGATGGACAAGTCGTGCGCATCGGGTACGTGCCAAAAAACAACTTCGATCGCCACATCAATATTGAACTCCCAAAGTCTCTTGCCGATAAGATCGCTTCGCGCGGAGAAAAAGCACAGATCGGACCGGATGAGGACTTCGCTGTTCTTTGGTGGAACGAAGCGACTCCAGAAATTGACGAACTAAACTTCGCGACTCCCGTAACCCTGGCCGAACACAACCAGATTATTAAAAACATCAAGGCCTATCCATTAAAGGCCGTTTCTATCAATCTCTTTAGTGAAATGAGCAATGATACAAAACGCATGGCCGATTTAAACAACTACAAATGGAGCGGAGGTTATGTGTACTCAAAATCTTCTGCGCGCGTTGAAGAAGGCGACAGCGGTGCTCCTCTCTTTGTGAATATCAATGGAAAGATGAAAGTCTTTGCAGTGGTAAAAGGAAAAGCGACGACGATCTTTGATAATTGGGATGTGTATTCTGCACTTCACAATCACTTGTGTACTATTGCTAAGAAAATGCCGACTGATATGAAGATTGAAAGTTGCTTGTAGAAATTTTTTGAGCTCTAAAATAAAAAAGGGGCCCCCTGCAAAGGCCCCATTTTTTTTGGCATCCTGCCACTAGTAAGTGGACATCCTATCCCTTACACTTATGATTATAACCGCTATTTTATTTTTTGCTTTAAATTTTTTTGTGGGTAAAGTTTTCCATAAAACTTTATTGAGGTTATCATAGGCAGTAAGTCTTAATATTGAACTAGTAACACTCATTACGACAAGGCATATAGAATGATCAATCGTCTCAAAGAAGCCCTAAAGGCCCTATTAAGGCCCCAAAAAGACTACCAAATGGACTATAAGATCCAGTCGTTTACCTACTTCATCCCGGCACCTCCACCGAGGTCTTCAGGGTATCGAGAAAAGCAATTTGATAAACTTTTTTACGAGTTTATTAATCGTGGATATAAAATTTTAAGCACTACGACCCAGGCATCTTCTGCCGGAGAGAAACACTCGGGAATGTGGGTCATGTTTGTGCTACAGGCGACGAATGCTGAAGCTGAGAAGCTTAATTTGAACGACATTTTAGCTGAAGAAGTAAAAAATAAATCTCAGGTTAAAGAAGAAATCGAAGGACTTTACTACATCGACGATAGGGCCAATGAACTATGAGGAAACCTCTCCTACTGTGCTCTATTTTCTTACTTAGTTCCTGCGCTTACATCTCAAAAAAATTTGAATCAATGGCGGAGAATAAAAATACATCTGCGCCGCCAGTTCAAAATGCCAAAATAAATTACTGTGCTCCTTTAGGCCGCGTTCAATACATTAGTGAAGATGAGCACACTCTCAAATTTTATCGCACACTAAATACTCCTATCTTTGAAAACAGGTCCCTATCTTTTATTGAAAGATCTATCATGCTTTCATTGATTGAAATGTCAAAAAGACCTGATGAGGCCTCTCCCTTTTCACGCCTGCAGATTTATTTAAAAGTTAATGGCAAGAGTTACTACTATGACTTCAGGCCAAAACGCCTGGAAGACGACACCAAGATGCCTTACCTAAGAGGCCTTGATTTCCTGGCACAAAAATTTCTTCCGAAACAAAACTTGCTCTCAGTGGCCACTAAACTCGATGCTCTGGCCCCCACTGCTCTGGGTGTAAGTGTGGGACTGGAAAACTTCCTGCGCGAAAATCAAAAAGACTTAATTAAAAGCGATGAGCTCAATGAACGATTCCTAAAAGGTGATGACGTACTTACCCGTTATGAAACCTTTGAGCGCAAAAGCTTTAAAGGTATTGTAGAACAATACATGTCACCTACTTACTCTAAGCTCTCTGATTACGAATACGAAAAAAATGGTCTTGATGCCAACAAGTCTCCCAAAGGAAACTTCGAGGCCAACTGCAATTACGATCTTTCTAAAGAGCCGACACTAAGAGATGAAATGTTTGGTAGAGAACCTAAGAGAACTCACTCTATTGGCATGAGCGACGGCCAGGACTATTTCCTCGCTGTAAGCTCCATGACCCTCTTTAGGCCTTATACGACTCAACCAAAACTCTCTTATTTTATGAAGGCCCGCCCTTCAGCACTGCCAATGCCTATTTGCGAGTTTAAAGGAAAAAACCAGGAGATCGTTCTCTTCTCTAGCGATGGAAGAAATCCGGTTCAACACCTGCAGCACTTAGTGGCCTATGAAATTGATCAAATCGATTCATCTTACACACTCAATGAGCTTCTTAATTTCTCCCGTCACCTCTTTCTTTCAAGCCCGGACCGCATTCTTTATGAATCAACACGTGGAAGAAAGGCCCAATTGGATTTTTTCCTGGCAATGAATTTTCCTATCTATCACGTAGAGAACTTAGGAAATATTTTTGGTCACGCTAGCTTTAACGGAGACAAGAAACAGGAATCTAGCCTGCATATCGACGATAGAAGTATCGCCAGACTTTGGTGCGGCCAATGAAAAAACTCACAGTCACAGGTCTTGCTTCAAAAAGGCTCGTCCTCTCACTGGATATCTCTTACTCCGTCTTTGATATGACCTTAATGGATCTTCTCTTAAAAAATGGCATCCCTGTTGCTTCCAGCTGTGGAGGAGATGGCATCTGCAGAAAATGTGTTGTCACAATCAATGAAGAAAACATCCTCTCTTGCCAAAAACGCGTCCGCGAACTCTTCCGCGAAGAGGACTTAGTCGAGCTCACATTTTCTTATTTGTAGACAGAAATCACTTCCTCTTCTAACATTGAAAAAAACCCTTAAAACGATTGGCACAATATGCGTTATTTATCTATTGATATCGAGGCCACAGGCCTAAACGAAAACGACTACATGATCGAATTCGGAATGATCCCTTTTTGTACAGAAACTAAAAAAGTCGAAGACTCCCTGGCCCGCAACTTCTATATCAAGTGCCCATCTTTTGAAACGCTAAAACCAAGACTAGATAAATGGGTTATCGAGCACAACGAAATGCTCATCCACAAGGCCCACGTGACAGGTTTACACATGGACAGCTTCAGAGACGAGCTAGAGACTTACCTCATCAGCAAAGAAGTAAAAAACTATTTTAAGAACGAAAAAAACGAAAAGATCATCCTCTTTGGTAAATCAATGAGCGCCATCGACCTCCCATTCCTAAACCGCGACCTCTCATGGGAATTCATGCGCAAACACTTCCACCACAGAAACCTCGATCTTTCTTCAACAGCTAACACACTCATCGACCTAAAGTTCATCCCCCCAGAATGCTCTTCAGGCTCAAAGCTAATGTCTTTCCTAGGCATGGGCGAAGTCAAACACACCGCCCTCGAAGACGCCAAGAACACAGCCTTGATGTACATCAAACTCCTAGAAATGTTCCAGCGAAAGAACTAAGCAAACCACTCCCCAAAATCAATCCGCCAGAATTGATTATGGATACCAGATACTAGGCGCGAGGGAACGCAGGAGGAGACGTACGTCCGTACGTCGCACGACTAAGTCCCCCGAGCAACGACGTAGATGGTATTCAGAATCAATTCTCAGTAATACTGAGCTGGACTCTTAAAAACGCAATAAGACTTTTCTTAATTTTCAGACGATATAGAAACAGTCCACTGGACTGTTTCTCCAGCTCAGTTAGCAGCTAGGAAGTCGGTTGGATCAATCGCTTGTCCATTCTTACGAACTTCAAAATGCAAGTGCGGCCCATACGTTCGCCCAGTCATCCCAACCTGTGCGATAACCTGCCCACGATAAACCCTCTGACCCTGTTTCGTATAATTTTCTTTCGCATGGGCATAAACAGTAAAATACCCATTCTTATGTGCGATAACGGTGATATTTCCATACCCACCGATTTCATCTCCAGAATAAACAACAACGCCTTCAGCGGCCGCAACAATGTGCGAACCTACGCGCGCAGGAATATCCACACCTTCATGTTTTCTTCCCCAACGGGCACCGAAGTTTGAACTCAAGCGGTTGCTTGAAGGAACCGGCCAAAGAAACTCACCACTTTGTAAAAGGTGGTTAGGGTCGAATGGACGAGTCTCAATATCCTGCTCAAGGATTCCGCGTTTAAGAGGGATAAAGACCCACTCTCCGCTTTTAATCTTCTTGCCGGTATTTGATGCTTGGATTTTTTCTTTGGGAACGTTGAACTCTTTAGCGAGGCTATCAATAGTGTCGGTTGGCTTAACCATGACGTAATGACCGCTTTTCACTGATGCACAGGCAAAAGCAAAAAGAGAAATCATAAGTAATAGAGCGTTCTTCGTAATGGTCATTATTCCAATATCTTCCTTGAATCCTTCGTCACATAACCTTATCGGCTAGCGAGGAAAAATATTTTCTAGAAAACCTTTTAAGTCTTCTATTAGTTCCATCTGTGATCGTCCGTAATCGCAGAGTTTAACGGGAGCAACAGAAATCATTTTATCTTCAATGGCCTGGCAATCGGAATCTGGAAACTCTTCAAAGCCTTTGTAGACTCCGCCAATCCAATAGTATTTTCTTCCTCTGAAATCCAATCTTTCTTCGATATCTTCGGAGTACTTTCTAAGTCCGGTTCGGGTGACTTTAGTTCCTAAAATCTCCGCTTCTGCACACCAAGGAACATTGACGTTCAATAGTGTCATCTGCGGTATCGCTTTCGATATATTTGATTGTACAAGAGTTTTTATAAAATTTGAAGCACTATAATAGTAGTGAGTGTTTTTGTCGGGATTTTTAAAATCCATACACGAGCTCACAGCGATGGAAGGAATGCCATGAAAAGCAGCTTCTCGAGCGGCAGCGACAGTACCAGAGTAATAAACATCCTGTCCGAGATTAGCACCGCGGTTAATCCCCGAAACAAGTAAATCTATTTTTTTCCCATAATATTTTGAATGGGGGTTCTTAAATAAATGACCGATGGCCATCAATGAACAGTCGGCGGGAAAACCATTGCAGGCATAAACATCTTCTGCGATTTCTTCCAGCCTCACAGTCG
This sequence comes from uncultured Bacteriovorax sp., assembly GCA_964016365.1. GTDB lineage: Bacteria > Bdellovibrionota > Bacteriovoracia > Bacteriovoracales > Bacteriovoracaceae > Bacteriovorax. The sequence continues at coordinate 7,184 of CAXHHE010000079.1, forward strand.
TATCAAGTGTCAGCGTATGCCCTGTGGTCGAGCGCTCATTCATGGGAGCAACAACAATGACGTTAGCGATACTCTGTAGAGTTTCTTTTAAAATATTAATCCCAGGAGCATGAACTCCATCATCGTTTGCTAGAACGATATTTAACATAGCTCTCTCTCTAGTTACTTTAAAAATTATCTAATGAATGTGTATTCTTTTTAATTAAGTCCATCTCGGTCGTAAGCTTCTTTAAGTCCACATTGCGGTAACAGACCTCAATTTTTGAGTTGATGGAAAAACTCATCAGGTCGAACTCAAAATAATCAAAAAGCGATGGCATGATATTGCTATTCCAATCCATGCGCAGAACGATTTTCTTATCGTCAGTGAGCACTTTTGAAAAGTGAGTGTAAAAATTAGAAATAAAATTATTTAAGACGTTGCGCTGGTGAAGCTCTTCGAAATAAGAAAAATTAAAAATCATTCCCGAAAAGTTTTCTCCTCTACATAGAGAAATATCCAGCTCAGGATGGTAAGTAAGATAATACTTCACTCCCATAGTTTCTGGCCTTTCACTCCATTCATCACAATCAATGTAAACATTCTCTGGATTAAATCCGGCCTTTTTCAAGTCTTCCAGCACCTTTTTAATCATCGGATCATTGGAGCGATCAAAATGCAGATGGATTCTATCTAATGGATCTAAAAGTGGTATTAAATCACTCAAAAAAATATGCTCTTGAATGAAGTTAAAACTTCTTGGTGAAAAATTAAACCCAAAGTCCCGGAGTCCTTTTTGTTTTAAAAGTTTCAGAGTTCTTTGATCGTAAATGCCTTCAATTTTAAAGTCCTGGGCCATAGATTTTATAATAACCCAAAACAGGACAAGCATTTTACAGGGGACTGATCTTGCCTACTTCTTAGTCTAAAAAAACCAGCAGATCTTTAAAAAAGATGTCATTATCAGCTGTTCCGATGGATTCTGGATGAAATTGGTAAGACACTCCTCTTGGAAATTCCTGAATGTCCACTTCCCTTTCTTTCTCCCAGACTGAGAGTGAATTGTAGCGCTGAACAAGGATTTTTCGCCCTTTAAACTCGATTTGCTCACTTTGACCATGAACTTGATGTCTTGAATAATCAACTCTCCTGCCGGCGATTTTCCCCATAAGCTGATGACCAAGACAGATTCCCATGACAAAAAGATTCTTTTTATCCATGAGCGATTTTATCTTCTCTTGGTAATGGATGTACTCATCCGGATGCCCGGGACCAGGGCCAAGAATAAGCGCGTGCTTCTGTGGAGACTTCATCAATTCATCAAAATAAAGAGATGAAAAGAACTCTCTATGCCCTAAAACCTGCACACTTTTTTCGTGAGCGTATAAAACATTGGCAATGTTGTAGGTAAAGCTGTCTTCAAAATCAATGATCAGGATTTTATCTAACATTGATAGATGTGAAGTTATTGCTGTTATAGTTGATATAAAGAAGCAGACCAAATTTTTTATCGATTAAGTCGCGTGTGTAATTAAACTCCAGCTTCCAACAATTGTTAATAGGCGCATAGAGAATCGAGTAACTGCTCTGTGAAATAAGCTTGCTTTCAATGTTGTAATCGAGTTCATTTTTAAGTGTGATTAAATCGTTTAAATTCAACTCCAGGTCATAACCCACAAGTTTAGTGATAGGTGTGCTGGAAGAGTTAAACGAGTTGTAAGTGAAGTCCCCATTAAGCTTCAGGCGGTCAAAATTAAAACCAATAGTCGACGTCAGCTTGTGCTCACCTGTCTTATGAAAATAAAATTCCTGAACTCCAAGAGTAAAGCGATCAAGGGCGATCCCGGTATTGACGTAAAGCCTGGTCAGTCTATCAACCCACGGCCGCTCAGAATCCACAGTCATATCAATCCCCTGAGAGACATCAAAGAAAGTGATATTGCTATAACTAAAGTTATCTTTTAAGTAACGGTTATCTTTATAGGGATCAAACTTACTAGATGTTTTTCTAATCAAGTTATTGTTCCATTGAAATTCAAGCGTGTTGCTCAAAGGAAGTGAATCCTGCGCCGTCGTCTGGTTAATTAAATGCTCGCGGTCTCTTAAGGCATCCAGGTAATCAAATTGACCGTCATCACTTTCAATCTGGTTTCTAAAATTTTTATTCCCGCTAAATTTTTGTTCACCCAGGTAGTAGTGCTTTAATTTAAATTCCTGAGAGTGACGGTAACTGTTATTGTAAACCAGTGTGGTCTGTTCAGAATTTCCCGACTTAACTTCTGGAAGCACTCCGATTGTCGTCACATTTTTAGCATTGTTCGCACGGGCCGCTTCTTCTGAATTTAAGTTAATCGGTCTCTCTTCGATATAAGAAAGCCCGTAAATCTTTTCCAACTCTACCTTGGCCTCTGTTTCATAGATCAGACCTTTTTTAGCAAAACTCTTATTTTGCTCAGTTGGTAAATGATAAGTTTGGTAATCAAGCTTTAAGTGATGAGAGAAAAAAACCGGCCCCAGGTTTCCTAATTGCCAATCTAAGTATGGAGCAAAGTTAAGGCGTCGGGCGTTTCTTATCGGTCCGTTGATATCCACTGTGTTTTGCTTAAAGACTGTATAATCGGCACCAAAACCAAAAGAGACATTCTTAAGAAACGGGTATTGGCTATGAATGATGTTATACGGTACAGATGACAAGGTCAGCTTTGGCAACATCTGAACATACTGTTTATCAAATTTCTTCGGGTCGCTAATCAACATGTTTTTGTTGTAATAGCTTTGCATACTAAGAGAGAAAAGTGAGTTTCTTCCTTCTAAGAATCCACCGCCCCCGACTTCAGTTCCGCGGACGCGTTCTTTAGCAAAAAAATCCATATCTCTGATAGTGTCGAGATCAGACGTATCGTTAAAATACACGTGCCCATTCAGGTATTGTTTATAAATGTAATGCCCTTCCAAATCAGAGAACTGACGGAATTCTTTTTTTCCACTTAAACTCTTATCAACTTTATTAGGCTCGTAAATGCGGTCGTTAATCCCCAGAGTGTTTAACTCAAACCAGCTCTTTTCTTTAATATTCTGCCTGTACTGCAACTCTCCCCCAAGTCCCCTGTCTCCAAAGGTGGAAGGTGTCAGTGTGAGATCCTTATAATCATCTATCGCCCAGAAAAAAGGCTGCTGGTAACGAAAGCCTTCATCCGAACTAAATCCAATTGAAGGGAAAAGAAGACCTGTTTCTCTTTTTTGCTTAATCGGAAAAACAATGTACGGCACATACATGGCCGTCACACCATTCACTTTGATGAAAGCGTGTTTTAAAGTGACATACTGACCGATCGTAATCGTGATTTGCTTTCCAAAGATACTCCACGATTCCGGACAATCCCTACATGTCGTGTATTCTGCTTCCTCAGCGTAAATTTTATCACTTGATGTCTGAATGATTTTCTTTCCAGTAACAACATAATTATCAGAAAGCACGCGGGCATTATCCAGGTCAATAATCTTAGTGAGAAAGTTGTACTTCAACTTCGTCCCATAAAGAGTCATCTCTGGTGCAATATAACGGACGTTGCCAATGACCTCAGTTTCACCTGTGGTGAAATTGATTCTCGCTTTTTCCCCGTAAATAGAATTTTTTAAGTGAGTAATAACAACGTTACCAACAGCTTCAAATTCATTGGTGCTGGACTTTCTAAAAGCTTTATCTGAAAGCACGTTGATTTTCTGGCCCAGATCAAACTCAAAAGTTTCGCGGGCAAAAACAGATGAAGAAAAACTAAGAGCGAATAAAACGCTGAACTTCACCAATAAAGTAATAAGACCCGCACACCAAAATGGTTTGCGACTTGGTCGTTTGAAG
>CAXHHE010000080.1:0-10970 GCA_964016365.1 uncultured Bacteriovorax sp.
CCCACAACAACACAGAAGCCTTCGTCGGCAGCGTCAGATGTGTATAAGAGACATCATATTGGCCGTCATAAAAACAACCTGAGACTTTACGCTGTGTTTTTTACACCACTCAATCAACTGTGTCCCCGTCATTTTCGGCATCTTATAATCTGTCATAATAAGATCGAATTTTTTTCTCTCTAAACAAGTCAGTGCGTCTTCCCCATCTCTGGCAACGGTCACTTCGTGTCCTTCTTCCACTAAAATTTCAAAAATAGCTTCTCTAATCCCTTCATCATCTTCAGCTAATAAAATCTTAAAAATTGGGCCCATTGCATGCCTCCTCATTGCGCTAGTGATTTACAATTTCAATGCCAAAGCGCTCTTCTCAATTATTTTCAAATGTTTGCTCGCCTTCAGATTCCTTAGCTGGAAAATTTCCCCGTATTATTTCCCAACATTCCCTCCGAATCCCTGAACGTAACCAGGTTCTCTGCAGGTATCTCTTTAAAGCTTTCATTGTAAGTAAGCATAGATTCCATTAATATGACTCCATTCATACAAGGACATCTTTCGCCATGAAAAAAACAAATCATGTTTTCCTCATTCTCATGCTCGGCTCTCTGACAGCACTAGGTCCATTTACAATTGATATGTACCTTTCGGCCTTCCCGCAGATGGCGCATTTTTTTCAAACGAGTGTGGCCCAAGTCTCGATGACACTTTCAAGTTACTTCGTAGGCCTTGCCTCTGGACAATTAATCTATGGCGTATTGATGGATCGCTTTGGAAGAAAAAAACCTCTTTATGCTGGTCTTATTTTTTACATCATCGCCTCTATTGCCTGCGCTCTTTCTCCCAACATCGAAATCTTAATCTTCTTTAGATTCCTACAAGGTCTAGGGGCCTGTGCCGCCAGCGTAGCTGCTTTTGCTATGGTCAGGGATTTATTTACTCCACAAGAAAGCACAAAAGTTCTCTCACTCCTGATTCTCATTTTAGGAGTTTCACCACTGCTTGCTCCAACGATTGGAGGATTTCTCGCAGTTCATTTTAGCTGGTCTGTGATTTTCTTTGTGCTTACAGGAATTGCATTCACTATCCTGCTGGTAATCTCGCGCTTTCTTCCTGAAACCCATCATGGAGATAAGTCTCATGTTTTAAAACCAATGCCGATTATTAGAAATTATCTTTCTATTATTAAAGAGCCCCAGTTCTACGCTTTCGCTCTTTCCGGAGCAACCGCCTTTGCAGGACTCTTTGCTTATCTCGCTTCTTCGCCAACTATCTTTATGGAAATTTTTAAAGTCAGTGAAGCTGCTTATGGATGGATCTTTGCTATCATCGCGATGGGAATCGTTGGGATGAGCCAGTTTAACGTTCCTTTGGTGAAGAGATTTTCAAGCGAAAAAATTCTTATTGGAGCTTTCCTTTCATTATTAACAGTAAGCCTTGTCTTCTGTTTTTGTGCTTACCACGGTTACTACAATCTCTACTCTGTGATCTTTACCCTCTTTTTATTCCTGGCCTGTATCGGTCTTTCAAATCCAAACTCTGCAGCGCTGGCCATGGCCCCTTTTGGAAAGAAGGCCGGAAGTGCGGCCGCTCTTATGGGATTTTTACAAATGGTATTAGGCGCTCTGGCCTCATTAGGAGTGAGTTTACTTAAAGCTCAGACTCTTCTGCCTATTTCTATTTTATTCGTCGTCCTCTCAACTCTAGCGCTTATTATTCTCTCGCTTGGAATGAGACAGATTAAAAATAAAGTTGAAGTTTCAGGAGATGAAGACATGGGGCTGGCCCACTAAATTGCTTATTCAAAAGATCTCGAGGGGGGGGGGATAAAATGAACCGGTTCATCAAGGCCAGTCTGCTGTGCTGTCTGCTTCAAAGCAGTTTCGTTTTCGCTGATTCATCTAAAACTTTTAACTATGAAAACCAGCCAGAAGAAGTTTTCAACCTGGAGAATTATCTAAAAGAAATTATTGAAATTGATAAGGTCATCAGCAAAGGCAATATTTCATATGAATATGTTGCCAATGGAAACTATACTGTTGTGACTGTCGATCTAAAGGCCGAAGGGGCAAAAGTAGGGTCAATTTTAACAGGAGCTAAAACTGAATTTATGACTAATGTTTCATTCACGCAAAACTATATTGACGCTGGTGAAATGATTCTCTCTAAAATTCAGGATTTCACCTGGAAGCAATCAAAAGTTTTCTATCTGGAAAAATAATTCAAATACCAAAAGAGCAGGGGCCATCGGCTTCCTGCTCTCTTTTTCATCTTAACGATCTTGGGATTTGACGACATTCTGAAAATGGAAATGCACTCTCTCTTTCTCAGTGGATAACCACAGTTCATCGTGATCAATATTAATGTCGAAATTCATCGTTCTTTCTGCCAGCTCTTCAATATCAAATCCATCAACAACTGAAAGATGAGTGATGTTTAAATGATCAAATCTTCTGATATGCGGTTCAATCGATTCAAACCAAGCTTCGGCCTGATTGCCATGATAAGTAAAAAGCGAAACTTTTTTGGACTTTGAACAGGCCTGCCTGATACGCTTTTCTTCTAAAAGACCTAACTCAATCCAGTGATCAATGGAGCCATCATAATTGATCTTCCATAGATCAGGCTCTTCATCTGTGGAGAGCCCCTTAGTAAACTCTAATCCTTCTTGTGAAAGAAGAGCAAAGGCCACCAAACGATAAATCATTCTGGTGTTGGTTTCTGAAGGATGTTTAGCAATCGTGAGATTATAATCTTCATAGTGATGAATATTGAGATTGGCGACAGAGAGTCTAACTTTGTGAATTGTTGCTTTTAAGGCCATGGCATAGACTAATCCTTTCACTGTGTTTAGAAAAGCAAAGAAAGGAAGGAATACCAACTAATGTTTCAGCACGCTTACAACATTTATATTTGTTCAAGTTCTTCCCCGAAATGGCCTAACCCTATTAAATAATTAGAATTTTTCTCCCTCTGTAACTTTTTCACGAAGCAAGTACAAAAAGTTTCTTCTGTTAGCCTATTCCTAGATCAATTTTAAGGAGACCCCAGATGAAAATTACAACATGTGTACTTGCTCTTCTCATCTCTCTTCAAACAATGGCCGGGACAACTCTCAACCTGGATTACGGGGCGATTCTAAAAGACCTAGAGTCATGTAAGAGATCATTTTATGGGTGCACTGTTGAGCAAGAACTCGAGATTGCCAGATTCAGAGGGACAGTTCTTGATTCATACACATTAGATAATTATCTTTCACAAGATAAAGAAAAATCCATCTTCGTTCCGCTAGCTTTAGACAACTCAGAACTACTGACTCTTGCAGCGGCGACCAGTTTAGGGATTGTTGCTTTTTCTAACGACCAGGAAATCATGAATGTTGTTCAGTCACATAAATCTAATATCACAGAGCCCCTGGCCACAGTTGGTAACTTTCTTGGAACAGGACAAGCTGGACTCGGAATCGCAGCTGGTTCATATTTTCTTGGAATGTATTTCCAAAACAATAAACTAAAGAAGGCCGGACTTTTTATTGTTGGGGCCTCTCTCGCCTCATCAATTGCCACAGGAGCTGCCAAAGAGGCCTTTAGAAGAGAGAGACCGAATAAAGGAGATGGACCGTACCAATTCTTTAAAGACGGTAATAAGTCATTTTACTCAGGCCACACGGCCCAGGCCTTTACGGTCGCGACAGTGATCTCTGAAATGTTTAAAGAAGACTATCCAGTTGTTCCTTACGTTGCCTACGGTATTGCCGCGATTACTGCCTATGCACGCATGCATGATCAGGCACACTGGGCCTCAGATGTTATTATTGGAGCTGTCGCTGGTCACTTAATCACTAAGCTTGCCCTTAATGCCATGACAGGAAACAAAGAGAATAGATCTGGAATTGAAATCTACCCTGGCGTAGATGAGCGCGGGAATTTTATGATTTACCTTGAATGGAAAGGTAAACAAACTCAGGCACCACTAAAATGTTCAAAAATGCCGGAAGGGATGAAAAAAGTTGAGGCGTGTTTAGCAGAAGGTTTTGCAAAGGCCGCAAGATAACAGTTTTAATAGTGCCTGCCCCAAAGGCCGGCACTATCAATCAAATCAATTAACGAATCTTATTAAAAAATTCCACTAAGTTATCTGCCATCGTATCCTCAAAGACTGAAGCAGTGTGAGTGCAAGAAGTTAACAAACTCACTTTCGACTCAAACTCTGTAATCGTTTTCACATTAGTCGTTTTATCATTTGCCGTATAAGCAATTTCAATCGTCCAGACTCCATTTTCTTTTGAAATTGTCGAAAGATCCATCGATTTGATGACGACTTCAACAGGTGTTCCATGATCTGATAATTTTTTAGCAGAAATTAACTCTTGCTCGAAAATCTCTCTCACAAATGTTCCAACTGTATTTCCTCTAGGCATACTGAATGTCGTTGCCCCACAGCTCATCAGGTCACTGTTTAAAATTTTTGTAATCTCAGGAGTGGCCCCCTTAATTGTTAAGATCTGAAACATCCCTGCTGTTTTAGCAATTTCAAGAGAGTTCTTTGTTGAAGGTTTATGTGGCTTTAGGCCCATTTCTGCACAGCCAGCTAAACTTAGGCATAGGAGGCAGACAAGCAGTTTAAAAGTGTTCATTGTTCGTCCTTTGGTTGATGATAAATCTCAAAAGATTTTCACATTTTTCCAAAGGGCAAACAACAATAAAAATACCGGACAACACAAGTCAAACACTATTAGTTTGGAATCACTTCTACATCAAGGTCAAAGATGACCTTATCAAAATTCATGAACTCAGTGACGCGATAAGAATAGTTAGTATTTTTAAAATACTTGAAAACTGAATACTTTTTATTCGGATCTAAAACGATTCCCCTGCCGATAAAAAATTGCTGATCAACCTCATCCGGATATAATTTTTTCTCATTTAAGAAAATCTCGGACCTAATATCCATTCCTTCTTTGGCCACAATACTTTTTTCAATAAAACGATCTGTATTTGAATCAAATTCAGCATAAACGCTGCCAAGGTTTCCATTGATAAGCTTTGAATAATGAATGACGGCCTGATCCTTTGTCTCTGAGAAAAAATAAAAAGTCGATTCCAAATCAATGGACAAAGAATTACTAACAGCATTGATGATAGTATCGTGCCTATTTTCAAAGATAAGCTCAGGCGATTCCGGAGCACGTTTTAAAAGGTAAACTCGATCTACATCACTACGTTGGATAGCAAGAAGGATTTTATCTTTTACTGTAATAACTTTAGCATTTTCTAAAGATATAGAGATGTCATCAATAATGGCCGGCAGGTTGTATAAATGCTCCTCAAAACTGCCATCGATATACTCTGAGAACTTGGCAACGAATGGGGCAGATGAAGTATCAACTTCAACAATCATTTTAGAGGCATCATTTTTATTGGGTATCATATTAGGCAAAAAGAAATTATAATTACTCATTAGATAAGACGCCAAAGTACTTGCCGTTTGATTATCAAACAAATGCATTATCTCATCACCATTTTCATCATAAGTTACAAAATAAACATATCTGTCATTCACACTAGCAACACCATATACCACCAATTCAGTGAACATTCGATTGCCCTGGGTATCCTTAATTTCCGTCTTAACTCCATTTTCACCAACAAGATAAGAATGAGGCTCCCACGTATTAGTATCCATCTCGGCAACATAAACGTTGTTTCTGAAGACAGTTACGTAATCTGTAAAAGTGGTCTTTATTCCAAAATCAGACAATTTATTTGTAGCAAGTGTCTTTGTTAGGTTTTTATCTACCACATGCACTGCACCAGGCTCGTCTTTAATATAAATAACTTTTCCTTCAACGATTTCAAATTCCAGAACAGACGTATCTACCAAGACAACGTTCTCAGTCACCATGTCAATTCTCATTAATTCGTAATTAACATTTAGGTAGTAAAAATAACGATCATGATATTTGGTGATTAAAGTTCCATCGCCATTAAGAATACGTCGGGCCAGAGGAATCTTTCTTTCTTTATCTTGTTCAAAAATAACTAGGTCATAATAATCATTTTGTCCGTAAGCAAAGAGTGTTTTGTTTTTATAAGCATATAAATTATAAATTTTGCTATTATTAACTCTCGTAAAAGCATGCTTATATTCATTCCCTTTTATATCTTTTATCGTGACATCTACGTCCTTATCAGTAAAAGTCACAATTCCAAGCAATGAGTTCTCTCCCGTCAGTACTGTATCACTCTTAGTTCCTGTAAAGTTGGCGTATGCGTGTTCCCATGCAAAATCCAGATTCAAAAGACTATTTACTGAAGTGACTTCAGATGAGACATGGCTCGTGAGATCTGCTTTATATAGCCTCACTCTGTCTGCTTTTGCCAAATACAAAAGATCGTTTCCATATTTTTTAAATTTAATCGGCGCTAAAAATGGGTCATCTGCAGAGACTTGCCCCATTCTATTTAAGTTATGATTTTGATCAATACAATATGGTACATAGGTATTTCCACTCTTTCCAGAAAAGCAAAGATTTTCTGAATCAGAATAAAATGAATACTCCACAGGTTTAAAATTATAAGCAAAAAATGTATCAAACTCCAAATCGGCCAGTTCCACTATTTTTTGGAATTTTTCACTCTCGTTTGGTCTAAAGCGGTAAAGATTGACCTTCTTTTCGACCGTATCATAAGCTTTAAAATACAATGAACCATTTAGATTGAATCCTTGAAAATTTGAGAATTCATCACACCTAATTGTTCCAAAATCATAATACTCTGTCGTTGCATTTCGAATATCGTCCAGATTTGTTTTATACAACCCTAAAGTTCCTGCATAACTGTCAGGAGAACACATGAAATAATAAATATCCTTATCAATTAAAAATCGATATCTACTAAAAGGCACATTATTTGATGATCGATCATAGCCTGGTAGAGTGACGATTTCAGATGTAGAAGTCCCCGTGTAGATAGTTACCTCTCCATCACCAGAAACATTCACCAGTTGATTATTTAACCACCTAATCCCAACTGAATCATCTCCATTTTTTATCCAGCTCGCTGTCACACTATTGCCATTGATGCGAACATATCCTATGTTTCCCCAGACACCTACTCTTAAGTACAAATCACTTCCTACAAAAAAATGAGTCCAAGCTAACGGTAAGTCAGTTTCCGCATAATACAAATCAAGAGTGACAGTGTTAAAAACAGTCTTATCGCTATAATTAGAAAGATTAATTCTTGTTAATCTTGATCCTGTCGTATTAGCACAGTATAAATACCCACGAATAATAACCATCCATGGATCTCTAGCATGTTGGGTGACACATGGAAGATCTGTCTGACCTATGAAATTGACAGGAGTAGGATTGGCGTCATTTAAATTTAAATAATATGTCCTGTATTTGCCTTCTTTTATTTCTTGTTCAGTATACGCTTTAAAAACCCAAAAATTTTCACTGTAAGCGATCGTCTTAATTTTTTCTGCATTAATCCCAAGATCTATTTTTCTTGTTGTATAACTTGAATCAACTGTCGTAATCGACACAGTTGGATCATTATTCTTAGTGACTGTGCGTTTATATTCAACGAATTCAGAACTCGATGATGTAGAGTCTTCATTTCCACTGCCAATTAATTTTGAAAGTAAATCAACACTGATCTTACTGCTACACCCAGACAGAATTAAAAGAATGAAAAGCATGCTAAACAAATTGAATCTGCATCGAATGAACATTTCTTTAAAACCCCGACCTTAAGTATTACCGACTAACTTTCTTATCGTTGAAATACCGGAGAGCTTGAATCAGTTTGCCATAGAATACGCCCTCTTCCGGACTACTCCTTAAGGAGTATTAAACAAATAAAAAAGAGAATGTTCAGTAATTCTATTGAGCGTATGCTTTGAATCTTACAAAATACGAATGATTATTCTGCATATAATGAAAGCGTGATGAGAGAGACCTAAACAAAGAATAATAAGAATGTGTGACAAAAAATATTTTTGTAACAAAGGCACCTATGAAAACTGACAAGAAAATGCCTCAATGAAGGCCCCTTTTCATTGAGACATTACAAAAGATTTTATTGTTCCAGCGTACACCCAAGATCAGCAAGCTTCACACGCTCTCCTAGTCCCCACCAATAAAGCTTCGCTTCTAGTGTCTTCACATCGATATCAAGTTCATACTCAAGAGAAAGATCCAGGTAGAAAAAATACCCAACTTCATTCTTCCCCACAAGCTCTGTTTCATATTTCATCGCCGGCCCATGTTGATCATATGAACTCAATTCAAGTTCCTCAACACTAAGACTCCACGAACGAACCTTTTCAACAAAAGTCAGTTTCGAATTTCCCTTTAAACTTAATTCTTCATTTTGATTCTTAGTTAAGCGAGAAACTTCACACTCAAAAGCGCGAAAGCCCTCTGCAAAGACAGATGTCGAAAATAGAAATGCAGCAATCAATACTAGATTTTTCATATGATCCCCTTTGTTTTGCGAGCTTGGTATCAAAGGGGACTTCGAAAGTAAAATGAGTTTGTTGGTTTGTGAAGCAATTGATGGTTTTGTGAAATGATAAAAAAGGAATTGTTAAGATCTAATTAAGAATCATTAAAAATATCAAAATTCTAATAAAACTTTATTTCCTCACTTCTCTCTTAGACTAATTTTTTTTCGATTCGCAGGGAGTTTTGGCGTAATCTCCTCCTCAAGATTATCCAATCTTTCAAAAACAACCTTAAAAAGCTGATTCGTACTGGTTTTCAAATGATCAACCTCTTCTTTTAAAGAAGACTCCATTGCCAAAAAACTTCTTAGTTTCGTAAATGTACGCATAATAGTGATATTCACTTGAATGGCCTCCTTACTCTGCAAAACACTTGAGAGCATTGCCACTCCATTTTCTGTGAATAAATAAGGGGTATGCTTAAAAACATAATTTTCAGTGCTTGTTTTAGCTAAGGTCGCAATTTGCGACCTTAGGGTAGCTAACTCGCTTGAATTCGGTTCAATTAAAAAGTCAGATGGGAATCGATCAATATTGCGCCTTACCTGCTCTTTTAAACGTTTTGTTTCAACTCCATACAATTTTGCCAAATCACTATCAAGCATCACTCTATGCCCACGAATCATATAAATCATTGTTTCAATTTTTTCGACAGTGAATTTCACAGACATCTCCTTTTGTTAAAAAAGAAGAAAGTATTTCGCAAAAAGACTTATGAATAATACTTCTAAATAAAATGAAAAATTATTTTCTCTTTTGGATTTCATTCAGTGATAAAAAACATCACTTCTCAAAAAATTCAAAATCCGTCAGATTCTAGGCGCGCCCGAGCGAACACGAAGGAGCGTACTCCCAGTACGTGACTGAGTGAGAGACGAGAAAGCAACGACGAAGATGATGGATTTTCAATTTTTTGGAGGAGACGGGCGGATTTGAAGCACACGACTCTTTAAGATTTTACTTTAGATTCAAACACTTTAACACTTGCTTAAATCTTTGCACCCAACTTGCACCCACTAAAAGGCGGTACCTACTGGATCATTTCCTTAACTAGGAGAACCTTGTTGAGCTTCGTTACCTGAGCATATCGCTTAAGTGTCTCAACATTTGTGTGGCCTGAAAGCATAAGAAGCTGATCGTCCGAGAATCCCTGTCTTTTAAGAAAGCTCAGTCGGCTGTGCTTGGTTCCTTCATATAGTTCAACGTAACTAATATCTAATTTTTTAATGGCCTTGGCCCAGTGTCTTGCGAGAACTCTGTCAGCTACGGCCCCGCCTTCCCTTCCTTTAAAGATGAAGTCATCACTCTTTATTGATCTAGGAAGCTGGTCAATTATTTCCATGAACCTTTCGGTCATCGGTAAATAATGAATGCTCTCGTTAGACTTCCTTCCATTCCTTAAATGGACGCCATCTGAAAAGTGACGCTGGATAGTTATAACTCCATTGAAAAAGTCCAGGTCCCTCCACTGAAGGGCGCGCACTTCGCACGGCCTCATAGCGTAGATGACCAGGACCTCAACCATTAATCGGTATAGAGGAACCTCGATTGCATTTATAATTTGTTCTTGCTCTTGATCAGTTAGAAACTTTTCAACGTCTCTGATCTTGGCCTTCTTTATCTTCGGGAATTGTGGAAGCTTTGTGATTAACTCCAGATTATAAGCGTACTTAAGAATGATCTGAAGTTCCTGGATAGAAAGATCGCGGGCCCTGTCACCACCAGTAAATCCCTCATAGTATCCGAAGATTGTCCCGCTTGTTATCCTTCTGATATCGATCTCACCAAGGGCCTTCTTTAGGTGGGCAATTGATGATTTCTTATTTTTAAACCCGGCCGGGGAAAGAACTCCCTTCGCAAGTTTCTTTTCTTGAATTACTAAATAGTTTTTCTCCACGAAGTTCTCGAACAAGAAGTCGTTCAAGACCCCGCGTGGCCTGTAATCGTTTGGATCAAAGCGGCCAGACTTTATATCGTAGTCGATTGACCTGGCGATATGTTTGGCCTCTTCAATGTCAGCGATCTTTTCTCCGATCCGGTTGTAACGAATATCAACTCTGTTGGCCTTTCCATCTAGGCCAATCGGAAGTGATCTTCTAATTCTAATTTTGTCCGGAAATGAACCACATGAGGCACACGTGGCGATGGAGAGTTTGATCTTTGGATCAATGACGGTGATTTTAAAATCGGTTCCTGCGCATTGGGCACACCTTCCCCTAGCGTCTGCGGTAATGACACTGCTCATATAATAACCCCTTTGCACCTTGGTCAAGATGCTTTGTTGAGGAGTTAATATAAGAGCACTACTGCTAAACGACATTACGCTTTAATCCATTAAATGAAGTAAGTTCCTGATAATAAAAACTTAACGCACAATTATTTTTTATCTTCTGGTTTTAAAATCCCAGCTTTTACCAGGTGTTCGTAGGCTTTCTTCTGTTCTTCTGTCATGGCGACTCCCT
>CAXHHE010000081.1:0-10830 GCA_964016365.1 uncultured Bacteriovorax sp.
GAGATAACTGAGCGTCTCGTGGGCTCGGAGATGTGTATAAGAGACAGAAAAAGTGCTGACTACGATAAATTAAAAGAAGAGCATCGTCCTGGGCACGCCGATAAGACGACCATGATGAAATACGGCATCCGCGATCATCGCGGAGGCGGACGTTCTTCTGGAAGAGAGACTCTCTCTCGCGTAGTGGCCGGGTATTTTGCAGGTCTTGTGCTTCCACAGGTAAAAGTAAAAGCTTACGTAAGCCTGCTTGGACCGTTTGAGCATAAAGAGATTTTAAAAGATCTATCGACTGATCTAAGTCCTTATTCGTTTCCTGATACTAAGAGAAACGACGAGATTAAAAAATACCTTGAGGATTTAAAAACTCAAGGAGAGTCAGTTGGTGGAAGAGTCCGTATTGTCGTGGAGAATTCACCAGTGGGATTAGGAGAGCCGGCCTTTGATAAGTTAAAGGCGGATTTCGCTAAAGCGCTTCTTTCAATTGGAGCAGTCGTTTCTTTCTCTTACGGTTTAGGGGAAGAGATGGCGCTGATGAAAGGATCAGCTGTTTCAAATACGGCCAATGCTTTTGGCGGAATGGAAGGCGGAATTTCTAATGGTGAAAAAATGGTGATGACTATTACCTTTAAGCCGACCTCAACAGTGGGGGATAAGGCCAAAGAGGGACGCCACGATCCGTGCATTATCCCTAGGGCCATCCCGGTAGTGGAGGCCATGGTGAAAGTTGTGTTGGCGGATCATTTTTTAAGACAGAATGCTTATCAGATTTAAAAATATTTAAGAAAAAGAGATAGAATGAAGACAGAAATTAAGAATGTAGAACTAGAAAATATCGTTGAAGAAATCAACCAACTACAAACGGATACCGTTTTAATTATCGCTGATCACCATGTGTGGAGTCTTTACTCAAAAGACATCCTATTGGAAAAAATTGAAAATAAAAAAGTTCTTTTCTGGAAAGCTGCTGACGGTGAGAAAGTTAAAAACATTAACGATTTCCAAAGCGCAGTAGAGTTTTTCCTGGATAAAGGGATTCACAGAAATGCTCACTTAATCGTTATCGGTGGTGGAGCGACCTCTGATTTTGGAGGGCTTGTTGCGGCCACTATCCTTCGCGGAATCAAGTGGAGTATCGTACCGACAACTCTTCTTTCAATGGTTGATGCAAGTATTGGAGGGAAGGTTGCGATTAACTCTAAGTCAGGAAAGAACCTGATTGGAGCTTTCCACTTGCCGACAAATGTCTGGATCTGCCCTAAGTTTATCGAGACTCTTACTCCTGTTGAAAAAAACAGCGGTATGGGTGAAATCCTTAAGTACTGCTTCCTTGATTACACAATCTATGACCTGGTTATTAGAAAAGTGGACATGGGACAAATCATTGATGCCTGTGCAAAATACAAAGAAAAATTAACGGAAGAAGATTTAAAAGAAACAGGGGTGAGAAGACTTCTGAATCTTGGTCACTCTTTTGGCCACGCTGTGGAATTCATCTACAACATCCCTCACGGAGAGGCGGTGATGTGGGGAATGTCACTTCTGTTTAAACTTTTTGGAACAGAGAAAAACTTAAACGACATCACAGCACTTAAAAAGGCGCTGGAAATGCCTGGTGAGAACTCGCCTTGGTTTAACAAAGAATTCCCGATTGAGAAAATCATGCTGTATCTTTCAAAGGATAAAAAAATCAGCGCACTTAGCTCAATTGACCTGGTTATGATTAAAGATATCGGAAACGCCGACATCGAAACAAAAACGTTTGATGAAATTCAAGCGGTGCTGGAAGCCAATAAAGATGAACTTAGAAAATTCACTTTATAAGGTTCAGTCTCTTAAGAAATTCGACAAAGAAATCATTTTACCGACAAGTAAATCTCACTCGAATCGCGCTCTTATCCTGGGCGCGATTCGCGGTGGTAACTTTAAAATTCACAACCTTTCGACTTCTACTGATGTCACTCATTTATTAAATGCTTTTAAGAAAATCGGTCTTCGAATCCGTCAAAATGGATCGACGGTGGTTTTTGAAAATGCTTTTCCTGAATGTGAAAAGGAGTCAAGCGGCGATGTTATCGAACTCCTGACTGGAGATGGTGGGACGACAAACCGTTTTCTTATTGCTCTTTTATCTCGCGGGAAAAAAGAATACCACTTGCGCCCTTCAGAGAAAATGAATGAGCGCCCGATTGAAGATCTGATTGCTCCGCTTAAAAAAATCAGCGTGAACATAGTATGCAATCAGGACAAAAATAATCCAGGGCCTTGGATTAAAATGAAAGGGCCAGCTTCACTTTATAATACAACCAAGCTGGAAATCGATTGCTCAAAAAGCACCCAGTTTGCTTCGGCCTTAATGTTGGCATTTTCTAATATTCCCCTAAAATTTGAATTCTTAAACTTAAAAGCTTCAGAAGCTTATTTGAAGATGACCTCTCAGGTAATTAAAAAGGCCATGGAAGGGAATTCATATACTATCCCAGTAGATTTTAGCTCTCTTGGTTACCCGGCAGCATTAGCGGCCTTAATGGGAAGAGTGCTGATTAAAAATTGCCTGGAGATTGATTCATTTCAGGCGGATTCATCGTTTATTGAGCTTTTAAAAGAAATTGGTGCTCACCGTGCACTTTCTAATGATGGACTGGAAATCAAGAAAGGAAGCGCTTTAAAGGCATTCTCTTTTGATGTTTCAAAGGCCCCAGATCTTTTTCCAACATTGGTCTTTCTTGCTGCGCACATAGAAGGCGAGAGCACATTTTCTAAACTTGAAGTTTTACAGTTTAAAGAAAGTGACCGCTTGCTGGAAATGGTGAAGATGATGAAGTCGTTTGGAGTGGAGTTCACACATTTTCCAGAGAGTGACTCAATGACGATTAGGGGTTCATCTAAAACTTATCCGGAAGTCACTATTCATCCAGTCCGCGACCATCGCATCGTCATGACAGCTGCCCTTTTTATGTGGAAGAATTCAGGCGGAATGCTGGGGGAAGTCGACTGCATAGAAAAATCTTTCCCAAATTTCCTGTCGTTGTTAGAATAGACCTCATTAGTGAGGTTTATATGAAAAGAATCATTTTATTAGCGTCTGTTTTATTCTCATCAACATTACTTGCCAGCACTTCATGGAGTGACCTGGAGCTTTACGATCAATACAAATCAACTCAAGACATTGTGTTTGAAAATGGAGTGGTTTTACCTGCTGGTCAAACGTATGAACTACGTCAAATTGAACCGCTTACCATCCCAGGCTACCCAATGTTCTATCTTCAGTTTCACCAAATGAACTGTGTGAACGTAGATCAGACAGCAGATATGTCTCTTCTGGAAGTTAAGGGCGGGACAGTTCTGGGAATTGACCTGGAAGAAGGCTGCAATGTAGGAATGTACCTTGAAGTGAAGGATTACTACAAAGACAGCGCCTTTGAATAAGTTTTATTTTTGAATTTGGGCTTTCATCAATCGTGAAAGCTCAAATGTATCATCGCATCTGAAGTAATCATTTCCTACACCACGGCCGACCGGTTTTAATTTTTTCGTGATAATTCTGTGATCTTCTAAAATCTCTTCTGCAATGTGAACCTTCACCACCTCTCCGGTAATGATCATTCCTGCCCCGGGTTTATCGCCGTAGCTTAAGTGGTCGCGGTAAATGCATTCAAAATGAATTAAACATTCTTTAACTCTTTTTGCCTTAATTTTTTCTGAGTCGATAGGTGTGAGCCCCGAAAGAACAAATTCATCTTCTCCGTAAGGAAGTTCAGTTGAAGTCATGTTGATTTTTTCAATGATTCCTTCGCTTGCAATATTAATAACGAATTCTTTTTCGCGAAAAATGTTTCTGGGAGTGTCTTTCATCATACCTGTCGCCGAACGGATCATCGGACAGAAAGCAACTATCATTGGGCTAGCTGAGACTGCGGTAAAAAAAGAAAAAGGGGCAACATTGTTTGTTCCGTTTTCATTAAGAGTTGAAACAACTGCAATCGGACGCGGAAGAATAGAGCCAATTAAAAATTTATAATTGTCAGCAAATGCTCCATTTGTATCAAAAGACTTCATTGTCACGCGAAAACCCCGGTTATTTAAATAATCTTGATACAACTCTAACAAAGTTCTACCGAGATTTTAACACTCAATGTGTAAATCCTTGTGTTTAAATTTTATTAATATCTTACAAGGATGTTTCGTTGTTAGACTTAGCGCTACCTTTAGTGGCTCCTCCCTTCCAGGTTGCGGAAACGCTTTTTGGATTGGATTTTCTTGAAGAGTTGGTGGGAATGGATTCCCAGACGAAGAATGTCGAAGGCGTTAATCGCGTTCAGAGAAAAATTGCTCTAAAACTTCAGGAATTGGGTTTTGTTTGCAATTTTATTCCCAACCTTGAAGCAGAGACAGGTGATTTACTCTACGCTGTTAAACCAGGTGAAACAAGTGAGCAAATCAGTTTTGTTGGACATGCAGACACTGTGTGCTCTCCGGATCAAGATTTTTATTTCAAAATCCATTACGCTTCTCAAACTTTGACCGGCCCTGGAATTGGCGATGACAAAGGAAGCATTGTAATGGCGCTTGAATCTCTAAGAAGCTTTTTTGCCGCTCATCCCATTCATCATCACACTTATGCTTTTGTCTGCTCTCCATGTGAAGAAACAGGCTCAATTGGTTTTCACAGCTTCTTCAAGGAAGTAGGAGAGAGATCAAAAGTGGTTTTTGGATTAGAGCCCGCGCTTTTTAACGGGTCTTTGATCTCATCAAGAAATGGAAACCGTTGGTACAATATCAATATCAAAGGCAAGGCAGGCCATGCAGGACGTTTTGGTGAGCCCTTCATTAATGCCGCTCACCACGCTTGCGAGTTTATTGCAAAGATTCACCCTCTCAATGACATCGACAACAAAGTTAAAGTCAATGTCGGGACAATGAGAGGAGGAATGGACCGCTACAATGTGATCTGTGATTCTATGGAAATCAAATTAGATGCTCGATTTCCAAGTTTGAAAGCTAGAGATGAGATCGATCAGGCAATTAGAGGTTTGATCGACAACTCTTCTGTGGAATGTTTCTACACCAAAGAGCAGTGCCAGACGACTATTGAGATTGTCGACGATTGCCCTCCTTTGCCTCTGCGACCAGTGCACCATCCACTTCTCTTAAAATACGTTGATGTCATTGAAGAGATCGAAGGAGAAAGATGTGAGCTTGAGCACTCAGGAGGTGCTGCTGACATCAATTATTTTGCCAGACCAGGTTTAATTTATCTCGATGGAGTGGGGCCTAAGACAAAAGGCATGCACACTAAAAATGAAGAAATGTGTTTGAAGAGTTTTTACTCTCGCCAATACGCTCTTACCAAAATGCTTACTCTCTTAGAGAAAGGAGATTTTTATGACAACTAGTTCTCAAATTGCTTGCATTCACTCTGGACACAAGCTGCACGATGAATGGATGTTGTACATTTCGCCGCGTTTTTTAACCTACAGTCCAAAACATCCGCTTTTTATTAAAACTCAAAATTACACGCTCAAAACAGCTAACCATCTTTCAGAGCTGGTTGAGCTCTTTCGCATGAGACACCATATTTTCTTCAACGAGACAGGAATCACAGATGACCACAACCTGGACCTGGATGATTTTGATTCTCTTTGCGATCATCTGGTGATCCGTTCAAATCAAACGGGGGAAATTTGCGGAACTTACCGCATGCTTTCGAGCACCCATACATCAAAGTTCTATTCACAAGGTGAATTTAACCTGGATGAATTCGTTAAATCTGAAGGAGTGAAGCTGGAGTTAGGGAGAGCATGTATTCATCCGGAACACAGAAATGGAGCCGTGATCGATCTTCTTTGGAGAGGAATCGGTGAGTATGCAAGGCTTACGAATGCTAGTTACCTTTTTGGATGTAGCAGTGTGATGACGGTTTCTCCAGTCATGGCAAAGGCCATCGTGAAGACAATGAAAGCTAACAATATGACATCAGAAGAGTTTGCAATTAAACCAACTGCTAAATATAAAATGAGTCTTTCTAAGGTGACTGGTGAAGATATCTTCGAAGAGAAGTTCATCATGAGTCAAATTCCTTCATTGCTTCGCAGTTATATCAATGCGGGAGCTAAAGTTTTTGGCCATCCGGCCCTGGATAAAGATTTTCAATGCATCGACTTTTTGACTATACTTAATCTCAAAGAACTTAATTCTTCTTATGAGAAGAGGTATTTTAAAAAGTCGGAAGGTTAATGGGTCTGGTGAGACTATTTATTCGAACACTCTTTTTTGTTGCTGCCCTGATAGGGTATTTTCTTGTCTCGTTTACTATTTTTGCTTTTGCCGGGTTTAGCTTTGAGCGTGCGAGGCCTTTTTTAACCAAAGTGATTTCGCTGACCAGCCGAATTGGTTTAAAGATTTTTAATGTGAAAGTGAGAAAGAACTTCGCTCCTATTGATCCCCACGAAAACTACTTGATCGTTTCCAATCATCTCTCTTACCTCGATATTCTTATTATCAGTTCTTTTTTCCCGACATGTTTTGTGACTTCTAATGAAATGAAGGAAACGCCATTTTTAGGACAGCTTTGCATGCTTGGGGGATGTTTATTTGTTGAAAGAAGAAGCCGCTCTGGACTAACAGCGGAAGTTAAGGAGTTAAGTAACGCACTTACCGAGGGCCTTAATGTCGTAATCTTTCCTGAGGCCACAAGCACTAATGGCGAAGCGGTGATTCGTTTTAGAAGACCTCTTTTTCAGGCAGCAGTGAATTCTCACTCTAAAGTTCTTCCTGTATGCTTAAACTACCGTACACTAGATGGAGAAAAACTCACTCTACATAACCGCGATAAAGTTTTCTGGTATGGCGACATGGCCTTCCTGGGACATGCTTTAAGACTTTTCACTCATAAAAACGTCGTGGCCGAACTGACGGTCATGAAAAGCCTGAATGCTAATGATTTTGAAAGTAAAAATGAATTAGCAGAGAAGTGTTTTGAACTGGTGAGTGAAGAGTATCAAATCATCACTCACGCAGTCTAAATTAGAACCAAGATTTCCAGTAATCTTTATTTTCGTTTTTTGAAAACCATTCTGATGGGATCAGTGGTCTTTTGGCATCAATCATTACCGCAAACTCGTCAGTGAAAGTTTTGCTCTCACTATTTTTAAAGGCCTTCGGGTGTGGCCCGTGGTGAATCCCTTGTGGGTGGAAAGTTAATGCTCCTGCATCGATGTTATCGCGTGAAAAGAAATTCCCCTGGTGATAGAAGAGGACTTCATCGAAGTCGATATTAGAATGGTAAAAAGGAACTTTAAGCACTCCGTGAGATGAATCTTCCAATGGTCTTTCAACAAACGAGCACACAACAAAGTTTTTACAAACGAAAGTTGTATGAGCACTTGGTGGCATATGATAGCGGTGACTCATCACCGGACAGAAATCATAGATAGAAAGTTTAAAAGGGTAAACTGACCCTTTCCATCCAGAAACACAAAGCGGATTATATGGGTAAGTCACCGTGGTGATTTTCCCCAGGCGCTTGATTTCTACTTTATATTCTTTCTTATCTTGTTCACTTCCGTAAGCTGCAGTTGGAACAACGATCGCGGTTTGATCGTAAAGGGCATTTGGCCCGAGCATTCCGCGTTCTGGCTGTTCAAATTCCGAACGAGACTCAATCTTGAAGATCTTTGTTTCAGTTTTTAGGTAAAGCTTATAAGTGGTTCCACGTGGGATCACGATATAGTCACCTTTAACATAGTCAAGATGACCGTAAACAGTTTCAATCGTTCCTGTTCCATCGTGGATAAAATACATCTCATCGAAGTCTGCACTTCGGTAGAAGTTTTTAAACGATTCCGTGTAGTGGCCAATATTTATGACGACATCATCATTTGAAAGAATAGTGATGAATTCGTTTTTGGCGGCATTGTTATACATTGGAGGCTGGCAGCGAGGCTTCAGGTCACCCTCGATATTACTCCATCCGACCGGTGGTTTTTGGTGGTAGAGGTGAGAGACTCTTCCAAAGAACCCATCTCTTCCGTGTTCTTCTTCAAAATGCCCTTCGGGCACCTTGACGTGAGCTTGTTTAGTATGAATTCCAGACGATTTAAAATTTTCCATAGCCCCCATTTTGACCCAAACCAAAGGCCCTCGTGAAGTAAAAAAGGTCTTATGAATCGCGCAAATACACTATTTTCAGCTAATAACCGACATTTTTGCTCGGTGACATAAATCAATATTTTTCTTTTAAATTTTTAAAGCGTTAACCGATCAAAGGTAAGGAAATCTTAAAAGGACATAAAGTTATGAAATTTAATTTCTCGCTTTCTACAAAGCTTTTTATCAACAATATTTTTTACGCCATTCCGATCTTGGTGCTGTTGTATTTAATGTTTAATTCATACGACAAAGATTTAGTATTTGGCAGAAAAGAGCAAATGGGAAATGAGATTCAAAGAACAACGATGAATCTGATCAATCTTGTTGTAGAAAATAAGAAATACACTCCAGCGATGGAGCCTTTAATGGCGGATGTGTTAATGCATTTCAATAAGTTTGAAAGTGATCTTCTTTTAGATGATGGATCCCTTGCTGAAAGAAAGCGTGATCATATCAATAAAGTTGCTCTAACAAAAACGTTTGAAGATTTTAAAGCGAGTAAAGCTGAACCTTATAAAGTGTTAAAAGACCTGCGCGACTTAGTTGTGCACACTGGGGATACATCAAACCTGATTCTTGACCCTGATTTAGATTCATATTACCTGATGGACATTACTCTTCTGGCAGCACCTCAAATTGCAGATCGCTTTTATGAGGTTGAAGGACTGCTGGCAGATTTCGCTGCTCATTCGACTGTTCCAATGACAACAGAAGAGCAGGTGAAGATGGCCGTCTTCCTTTCAATGCTAAGAGAATCAGACTGGGGACGTATTTATGCAGATGCTGGTACATCGATTAATGAAGATAAAAACTTTTATGGTGTAAACTCAAAGCTGCAAAAAGAAGTTAAAGAGCAAGGTGATAAAGCTGATGCTCAATTTAAGCAATATTTTGCTCTTTTAGAAGAAATCTCAAAAGGAAATAAAGCAAAGGCGATCGAAGCCCATGCGATGACTCCAAAAATGGTGGAGACGGCCCATGGCTTTTATCTTTTAACAAATGAAGTTTTAACAGAGCTGCTTTTAACGAGAGATGGCTCGATTGTTGATGGAAGAAATAAAGCGACATCAATTGGGATTGGAGCGATTCTCATTGCCCTGATCGTTTCAATTGCAACATCTAAAAACTTCAAAGAAGGCTCAAAGAGAATTTCAACGGCCCTAAGACAATTAACTGGTGCGGTGGCAATCAATGTTGACGCTAGTGAAAAGTTAACAGAGTCATCAAATAGCCTTTCATCAGTTTCTTCTCAGCAGGCCGCTGCTGTACAGGAAACGGTGAGTTCTCTCCATGAGATCAATGCCATGTCAGAGAAAAACTTTGAAAGTATTAAAATCTCTTCAATGAAATCAGAAGAAGGAAAAGAGCAGGCGATCAATGGAAAAGAGTCCATTTATAAGATGGCCTCAACGATTAAAGAAATCGCTGAAAGTAACCAGGAATTTTTTAAAGAGATCAATTCAAGCAGTGAAGAGTTGAAAACTATTATTAAAATCATTTCAGATATCAGTGAAAGAACAAAAGTGATTAATGATATTGTTTTTCAGACAAGACTTCTGTCCTTTAACGCCTCAGTAGAAGCAGCAAGGGCAGGAGAGCACGGTAAAGGGTTTGCGGTTGTTGCTGAAGAAATCGGAAAACTTGCTTCGGTGAGTGGAGCCTCAGCTAAAGAAATTAATGACATTCTTTCTCTGGCCAATACACAGGTAGAGAGCATTATCACAAAAATGAGCTCACGTGTTGTGGAGCTTACGGCTAAAGCAAGTGCTCAACTTGACTCCGGTGAGCGAATCACTAAAGAGTGTGTGACTTCATTAAATGAAATCGTAGACAACATCACAGAGCTAAGCTCAATGATGAATGAAATCTCAATGGCCATCACTGAGCAGACAAAAGGATACTCAGAAATCACAAAAGCCATCGATCAGATCGACGAAGGTGTTCACCATGGTCTTGGGTTATCTCAAGAGACATCAGAACACGCGCAAAAACTTACTGGCCAGGTTGTTGAGCTTAAGAGGATTGTAGGAACGATTGAAAGAGAAGTTCTGGGAGTGGAACAAGCCGCTTAGTAAAGCGACTTGTGTCCTACCTTATTGATTAATTTTCCGATTTGTTCAATTTCTAATTCGATACCGTCTCCGGGCTTGATCCACTGGTCAAGCTCGAGACCGCACCCTGTTCCGACTGTTCCCGAACCAAAAAAATCACCAGCTAAAATCCATTCATCGCGAGAGACGTGCTCGATCATTTGCGCCCATGTAAACTGAGCATCACCAGAGCGTCCACGCGACCATTCCTTACCGTTGATTTTTGCCGTCATCAGAAGATCTGGTTCGGCCGTATCAAATTCATCAGCAGTCACAATCACTGGACCAATGACAGAGCAGAAATCTTTTGCTTTTGCCGGTCCTAATCTGACTGTCATTTCTTTTTTCTGAATATCACGGGCAGAAACGTCGTTGAGGATCGTAAAGCCAAAGATGTGTTTGTGTGCATCTTTTGCTTTGATGTTTTTTCCATCAAGACCAATAACCATTCCCAGTTCGAGCTCATAATCTAAAACATCAGTGTATGAAGGCCATAGGATATCTTTATCGGGCCCAATAAATCCAGCAGTCGCTCCTTTGTAATAAACCTGTCTCTTATACACATCTGACGCTGCCGACGAAGGCTTCTGTG
>CAXHHE010000082.1:0-10820 GCA_964016365.1 uncultured Bacteriovorax sp.
ACTTCATCTAAATCTTTTGCTTCAAAAAGAACTAAATGCATTTCTACTTCTAACCATCTCATGCGTGAGTTGGCCGCTTCATTTCTTGGTACAAGGCTGATGGTCATCTTGTCGACTTTAAAGAAGGTAGGGATGGCCTTAGAGTCCACAGTGTTGAGAAGCTCAGCTTTCATCGCCGCTTCATCGATAGGTGGCTTCTTATAGACTTTTTCGGTGTAATAGAAGAGACCAACAACAGCGAGTGTTGCCAGAACCATTACGCCTAAGAGAATCATGTCGATGAGTTTTTTACCGGTCATATACAAATGATTTTAACACGTTTGGAAAAAATAAAAACATGGAAAAAGAAACTGGAGTGTCTTGATCGGAAAAGAGGGCAAAAAAAGGGCCGCTCAAGGCGACCCTTTTATAAAACTAAAACGGAAGTTTTGTGTAAGTAAGTCCTAGGTCATTTGCTACTTGTTCGTAAGCAAGTGTCCCTTTGTAAATGTTGATCCCTGGACGGAAAGTTTTATCTTTCTGAGCAGCTTCTTCAACACCCATGTTTGCAATCATTCTAGCGTATTTTAGAGTTACGTTAGTAAGAGCGAATGTCGATGTACGAGCTACTGCACCTGGCATGTTAGCTACACAGTAGTGAACGACGCCGTCTACTACGAAAGTTGGATTCTCGTGAGTTGTTGGCTTACAAGTTTCAATACATCCACCTTGGTCAACAGCGATATCTACCACTACTGAACCTTTTTGCATTTTAGAGATCATGTCTCTCGTTACAAGGTGAGGAGCTTTAGCTCCTGGGATTAGAACAGCACCGATAACAAGATCTGATTCAAGAACAGCTTTTTCAATGTTATCTGGGTTAGAGTAAAGAGTTGTGATGTGAGATCCGTATAGAGCGTCTAGTTCAGCAAGTCTCTTAGTTGAGATATCGATTGCTGTTACAGATGCTCCCATTCCCATTGCCATTTGGATCGCGTTTGTACCTGCGATACCAGCTCCAAGAACAGTTACTTTTCCGCGTTTAACACCTGGTACACCACCAAGTAGAACACCTTTTCCGCCTTTATCTAGTTGAAGGTAAGCAGCTCCGATTTGAACTGACATACGTCCAGCAACTTCTGACATAGGAACTAGAAGAGGAAGTGATCCATCAGCGTTTTGGATTGTTTCGTAAGCGATAGCTGTACATCCTGACTTCATCAGGCCTTTTGTTTGCTCTGGATCTGGTGCAAGGTGAAGGTATGTGTATAGGATGTGGTGAGGCTTAAGCATTGCGATCTCTACTGCTTGAGGCTCTTTTACTTTGATGATCATTGTTGATTTTTCGAAAACTTCGGAAGCGCTATCAAGAATTTTTGCTCCAGCTTTTACGAATTCTGCGTCTTCGATACCGATACCAACACCAGCGTTCTTTTGAACGTATACAGTGTGTCCGTCGGCCACAAGAGTTCTTACTCCTCCTGGAACCATACCAACACGGTTTTCATTGTTTTTAATTTCCTTAGGTACTCCGATAATCATAGTTATCTCCTTCATAGGTTTTTAGGGCTCAAAAAATATCCCATGAGAATTCCACAAAATGAGGAGAAAAGGAAGGGGGTGGTAATGCTTTCAGGGGATCTTTTTTCGGCGCTTGTGGATCATCACTCTGACCCAGATAAAGGCAACCAGGAGAAAAGGCAGCGTATAAACCACAAATTCGGTCTTATTTGGGCCTGGAGGGGTCACTTCCACAGGGACAGTGGTGCTGGTTAAGGTATCGCCATTTTGTTTATTTTTGACGACGACAATAATGTCCCAGATTTCATTGGTGGGAAAAGGAAGTGTCGCAGTATAAGAATATCTGCCCTTATCCTCGGTCGGAATCAGGGCCGTGCTCTTTAAAATGGGTTCCGGGCGCCCTTGAGGATGGGCCTTGATTTCAAAGTAGAGATCGTCTTTTTTGAGATTTTCCCCTTCTGGATAAAAAGTAAAAGTTCCGTTTTCTGTATCCGGGTCTGCCCAGACAGAGAGTTTGTACTCGCCAAATTTATGATCGACTAAAATAGGAAAGGGTGGGCCTTCGTGGGCAAAAAGAGTCGAAGTGAAAAAAGAAAAAAACAGGATTAAAAAATATTTCATATGTCTTTTACGGGGCAATACCTACAAAAGTCCCGCGCATCTCCATCGGAAGTGACATGACCCAAAGGGCGAAAAGAAAAATTGCCAGGTGAGTGGCACTCCACTTAAGCTGCGTGCGTTTTTCATTTTTTCCCATCCAGACCAAAGTCATTGATCCAAGAAATCCTAAAAGTAAAAAACCGTATTGTATAGGTGTCACGATATGAGTTGGCACTCCCATCATGGAATTAGGCAACTGGATTTTAAATAAAAGGGGAACGAAGGCAAAAAGTCCGGTGAGTAAATGGAAACTGTAGTGAGAGACCCAGATAAAAAAACCAATGGGTAAAAGTGTCGGGATCAATTTGTAATCTTTTTTAGAAATAAGCAGTAGAGGAAGAAAAATTAAAAAAGTTATGAAGAGTGACAAAAGCAGGATGAAGTTATTCTGGATGCCGGTCACGTCAGAGAGAGTCATCGTTAAATCGTAGGCAGGCCCAGTCATGGCAAAGGCATTTAAGAGGGCCCCAAAAGTAAAAACAACAATGAGTAAAAGAAAATCCAAACGTTTTGTTAAGAGTCCAATTCCGGCACGGGGAGAGTCTTCTTGAAGTTCTTCTCCGTTAAGTACCATTTCCACTTTAACGTTGTCATAAGGGCAAGCGGCCACACAATCCATGCAGAAAGTGCAGTCGAGATTTCCATTTTTTTTGGGAATAAATAAAAAGGTTTCGCATCCGCGTTTTAAAACCTCGCCGTCTTTTTCGACACCTTTTAAACACTCATAGGTCGTACAGCTCTCGCAGACAGAAAGATTTTTTGCTTTAACTGTTGCGGGACTCATCGTGCTTGAGAGGAAATTAAACTGGCCGATTGGGCAGAGGTATTTGCAGAAGCTTGCTTTTTTAAAGGTGAGATCAACAAAGACTGCGACAAGAAAGTACCCGATGATAATCCAGGCGGTAAGTGCCGGGCTCGACCAAAGATGAAAGTATTCATAGGTAAAAAGAATGGCGATTAAAAGAAAAATCCCCGACCATTTGTTTTGTAGTTTTTTAGGCCACAGTCTTTTAGGGGCGTGAAAAACTCTAAGAGCATTCCTTACAAAAATAAACGGGCAGCTCATGCAAAAATAATTGCCCAGGAGAAGAAGGACAAAAACTAAAACACCGCGGTAGTGAACCCAGACAAATTGAGTCGCCAGATTTTTAGGCGCAAAGGGGTTTCCCCAAAGCCCTTCAGCGATTAAGAGCACAGAGGCCACAAGCAGAAGAAACTGAAAAATGGTTTTTGTCGTTAAGAGGATTTTTCTCTGGGATTTCATTAGTTGGTTTGCAACACGACTTCTTTACTGGCCACTGAGCCATCAGGCAGAGTGATCGTCAGGAAAATAATCCATTCACCCAGCATCGTCAGTTTAAAACGAGTGCTGTAGATGGCGTCTTTGAGGTAAATAGCTTCAGTGAAAATAGGGATCATTCCACCGTGATTCATCGTGGCCTCAATATCGATTTTAGCATTTTCGATATTTTTTCCTTCTTTGTCTTTTAAGGTAAAAGTGAAATTGACCGGCGTCTTCAGGTCAATAGACTTAGGATTATAATCCCAAGTTAAAACCACGTCGGCCTTTTTAGCTTCGCCCTTGGATTTCAGATTGAAATTTTCTTTTAAGAAGAAAAGTCCAAGGGCAATGAATAGGAATAAACTAACAACTGCGAACTTTTTCATTACTTAATAGCACATGAACAAAGGTGGCGCGCTTCTTCTTCCTTCGTTGGGAAAAGATGCATGTACATAGCAACGGCCATCGGGATGAAAACAATTGTATTGTAGAAAAGGTGCAGTTCTACGCGCGGGTAAAAAAGCTGCAGAATACTGACTGGAACTGGTGAGCCCCAGAAATTTGTATGAAGAATCGCTTGAAGCTGAAGAAGAAAGTGCTCAATGTGGTGCCAGAACTGAATAGCAAAAGAGGCCATCCACCATTTGTAACTTCTTCCTACGAATCCTTTTCTCAGAATCCAAAGACCTACTAACATAAATAGGGCGTAAAGGTAGTGCATGAGTTCTGAAGAGACGAGCCACGGAAACCAGTGACCTAAAACTCCACGCGATTCAGGGCGAGGCCATCCAAGAGCAAAAATTTGAAACGCCTGAACTAAATGCTCTGCCCAGTGAGCAAGAACAATAAAAGCATAAACTCTTAAAGCGAATTCATGTTTATTCGTGTTGATCAGGTTAATGAAATGCTTGTAGCGAGATTCTCCGGCAATCATCGTGTCTGTCGTCATAAAAGATTCCTCTCAATAAAATAGCTTTTGACCATCATACAATGGAAAAACTGATTCTCCAAATTCTCTCACGGCCAGGTCTTTTAAGACAGTGTGGGAAAGATCATGCGAAATATGTATTAGACCAGTTTGCTCGGCCTTAATTTCTCTGACGTATTCAAAGCATTTATCAACAGTTAAATGCGTTGTGTGGCTTCCTTTTTTCAGGCAGTCGATGACCAGAAGTTTTAGTTTTTTCTCTTTGAGAATTTTAACGATGTGATCAGGCAGTGAGTGGCAGTCGACGATGTAGGCGAGATCCCCAAGAATAAAACCCATCGTTTCAGCATGTCCGTGCGGATAATTAAAAAAGAAAAATTCTTCTCCAAAAAGTGTTGTCGGTTTTTCCAGCTCAACTGATTGCAGTTGCAGGCGAGGGATTCCTCCTCCTAAAACTGGCCCCTTGTGATGAAAAATATAAGGGAAGCGGGCCTCAATCGAAGCCTTTGTGCTGGCATTCGAAAAAACCGGAATTTCCCTTGGAGGAGGTCCAAAGCAGAAAGGGCGGAGATCATCAATCCCGTGCAAATGATCGGCGTGTTCATGAGTGATGATGGCGAAATCAACTGCGGATATCTTATTGCTAAGTATTTGTGTCCTTAGGTCAGGAGTTGTATCGATGAGGATTCGTTGCCCATTTTTTGTTTGAATGAAAACACTTGTTCTCAGTCTCTGATCGCGGTGATCAAGTGAAGTGCAGACTAAACACGAACAACCTATTTGCGGTATTCCTACGCTGGTGCCTGTACCAAGTGCCATTAACATATTTTTATTCAGAGATTTTTCCATTTAGGGCCCATTTTGTTCTGATTGTTTTTGGCCATAGAAGCAGTATAATTTTAACTCAACTATAAGAGATCAAGGAACAAAAATTATGTTACCGAGAAAGTTAAAACTTTTGAAATCTCCACAATTAATTAAGGTCTTGTCACTCACGGCAGTGGTCTTTCTTTTTGATGCATGTTCGAGCATGGGGATGGGTTCAAAGTCTGCGCCGCTTAAAGCAGGCTTCAATGTAAAAAAAGTGGTGTTAAGAAATGGTCTAACCGTTCTTGTTGCACCCAATCCAAAACTTCCCATTGTGTCTTATTACACACTCTTTGACGTCGGTGGAAGAGATGAAGGAGTTGGCACAACGGGAGCGACGCATTTTCTTGAGCACATGATGTTTAAGGGAGCAAAGAAGTACGGCCCGGGTCAGTTTGATACATTGTTGGAAAAGAGTGGTGGTATGACTAACGCTTATACAACAAATGACATGACGGTTTACTATCAAAACATTCCAGTGGAGTTTTTAGATACGATGATCGACATGGAAGCAGACCGTATGCAAAACCTGCTTTTAGAGCCAGTGTCGTTTGAAAGTGAGAGACAAGTTATCTTTGAAGAAAGAAAAATGCGTTATGAAAACAGCCCGGATGGATTGATTTTCTTGGCGCTTATGAAAAAAGTTTTTGCAGGCACACCATATGGACAATCAGTTATTGGTGAAGAAGCAGACTTAAAAGCGCTGACACGCGATCAAATGATGGAGTTCTTTAAAAACTATTACGTTCCAAACAACGCCATCATCGCTATCTCTGGTGACGTTGACCCGGATACAGTCATTAAAAAGATTGAAGAAAAATACGGAGTCATTCCAAGATCAGAAAAACTTAAAGAGCTAAAAGATAAAACTTCTGGTGAAGAGGTCTTTAAGTCGAAAGCTGAGTTTGGACAAGAGTACAAGTTCTACGCAACCAACCCGATTCCAAAATTTGTCATGGCCTTCCAGGGAGAAAAGCTGGGGACAAGAAAGTCTTACGTGATGGACCTTCTGGCGATGATTCTTGGAAATGGGGGAAGCTCTTACTTAACACAGAAATATGTAAAGTCTGATGAGCCGATGTTAACTGAAATCAATCTTTCTAACTTTAACCTGATTCACTCTGGTGTCTTTTATTTTGCCGGAGAGTTGATGGAAGGCAAAAAGATTGAAGACGTGAAAAAACAAATCGAAGGTGACTTAAAAGAAATGTGTGACCAGTCGATCAATCAGCGTTCTCTGCAAAAATCAAAGAATCAGATCCTGGCCCAAGGTTACAACCAACTTAAGACCAATGCCGGAGTGGCCTCAACAATTGTCCGCAATGAGAAGTGGCACGGTGATTTTAATTACGGTCTAAAAGAAATGGAAATCTATAACTCAATTTCAGAAAACGAAGTGCAGATTGCCTGCCGCGAAGTTTTAGAAGAGTCGAAGTCCATCTTCATTTCAACTTGGGATAAATACCCTAAAACCGCGGAGAAAAAATAATGAAAAAACCATTAGTCTTACTTGCGGCCCTGGGCCTTTCATTTAATGCTTTTGCCGCTTCGGCCGCCAAGCCCGTAGCGATCGAAGATAATATTAAACGCTTAAAGTGGAACGGCATTGATGTCGTTTACATTGAAGACAATCGTTTCCCGACTTACGATTTGACTATCTATTTTGCTGACGGTGCTTTAAGTGAGAAAAAAGGGCAGAACGGTCTTTCTATTCATGCTTTCAATCTTCTGGACTCAGGAACTGATAAACTTTCTCAAAAAGAAATTTTAGACCAGTTAGAGTTCCTAGGAACAGAGTTCGGAGCGGACGTGACTCACGAATACAGTACAGTCACTGTGTCGGGTTTAACGAAGGATTTAAAAACATCAATGACTCAGATTTGTTCATTGATGAGATCGGCGACTTATCCGGAAAATGTCATTAAAAAAGAACTACAGTTAGAAAGAAACGGACTGCAAAGCCTCGTGGCATCACCTCAAGGTCTTTCAGAAAGAGTGTTCCGTGAAATTTCACTAGGTGGAACTCCGTACTCTTACCCGGTTGCCGGAAAACTTAAAGACCTGGCAACTTACACGCCGGCCGCTCTTCGCGGGCAGATGAACTACTTCCTGGATAATGTTAAAAAACGCGTTTACCTGACTGGTCCCAAAAGTGCTCTTGCACTGGAAAAAATCTTAGTAGATGAATGCCGTTTTAAAGGTTCAGATTCTGATTTTGTCAGAGCGGTTGATGCTCCAAAGAAGAAGACGGCAAAAAGAGAGTTTATTTTCGTTCCGGTTCCAGATGCTAACCAGGTTCAACTGCGCATCGGACGTTTCTTAAACTATGATGAAACAAACGAAAGAAATCTGGATGCTTTGGCATCTGATTTCTTAGGTGGTGGTTTTACTTCTCGCTTAATGCGCGAAGTGCGTGTAAAGCGCGGTTTAACTTATTCGATTGGCTCATTCATTTCTTCTCAGAAACAGTACGGAAGAGCGGGGATTTCAACGTTTACTAAAAACCAGACGATCGACCGTCTAATTGAAGTCATTGATGAAGCAGTCACTAAGATTCATACAGAAGGAATTACTGAAGAGGATTTAGACCGCTCAACTCAAGGGATGATTGGCGC
This sequence comes from uncultured Bacteriovorax sp., assembly GCA_964016365.1. Taxonomy (GTDB): domain Bacteria; phylum Bdellovibrionota; class Bacteriovoracia; order Bacteriovoracales; family Bacteriovoracaceae; genus Bacteriovorax. The sequence continues at coordinate 7,853 of CAXHHE010000082.1, forward strand.
TTATCCATTTAAGTTTGAAAGCAACCCGGCCTTCTTAGGTCAGCTGCTTCTTCTGGATCATATTGGAAAGCCATACTCAGATCTTTTTGACTTTAAAGATGCAGTTAAAAAGTACAATGCTAAAGATGTTGCAAAGAAGATTGGCGATATTTTTGGAATGAAAAAACAGACGATTTTTGTTTTAGGGGATAAATCAATTGAACCAAAACTAAGAGCGCTGACAAAGAAATACGGACCGCTTAAGGTCGTAGACTACAAACAATACCTATAAAAATGAATTGGTGGTGGCGAGAGTCACCACCTTTTTTAAAAGCTATTCGGCCTCTGTGTGAGCGTTCATGTTCACCACCGCTCCAGGAAGAATCTCTAAAGACTTCGCAATGATTTTACCGTTTACCACGGCCGTAGGATAAAGAGTTACGTTGCCTGTTGATTTAATCTCACCCGTGAATTCACCATAAACTTCCAGGTCTCCACAAGTCAAAATGGCCTCCGTGACCGAGCCAATTTCCAGCACGATTTTGGAAGGAGCTTCAACTGTAATGTCGCCCATTAGTTTTCCCAAGAGGTGAGTGGTGCCGACAAAATGAAACTTTCCATTTAAAACAGTTTGTTTGCCGATTGAAGTGTAAGTTTGATTCTGGATCATGTCATCAACCTATAATTTAAGTGCGTACGCCATGCTTTGGTAGTGGATAAGATCACCTGTGCGCGAGAAGATAAAAACAGTAAACGAGTAGTTTCCTGACTTTCTCGGCTTCACAAAACTTGCATCCACTGGTCTGAATCTTTGAGTTGCAAACGGTTCACCGGCAGCGTAGTTGATCTGGAAGTCGCTTCCACCAAAAGCATTGTATGGATAGGCCTGAATTCCAATTTCGTTTTTCATTAGAACAATAATGTGTCCGGAGATTTTTGCATCGTCTGTCACGGCCGGGATAATGTTGAATTGAAGATTGACAGTGTCGCGGCCAACCAGCGCCTTAAATCCTGAAAGATTCAGGATCGCCGGACGAGTGCGGTCTTTTTGTCCCTGGATAGGCTTAAAGAGAGAAAGTGTAGAGAGTCCGATTGTGTTGACCGTTCCACTTACTGGAGCGGGACAAGCGACAGGAGCAGGGCATTTGGCATCAGAAGGAGTAGGCGTCGTTGATTTTGTTTCGACACCAGTTGAAGTCGTCGCCGTTTTTCCTTGTTCCTCAAAAGCGAGAAGTTGATTTTTTAATTTAACATTCTCTTCCATTTGATCGGCGAGTTTGTTTTCTAACTCTTCGCTCTTGGATTGTTTTTCGCGGATAAATTTATTTTGCTGGTAGCTTTGCAGCAGGCGAGCAGGACCGGCATTCAAGAGGCCCACGACACCAATAACTAAAGCTACAAGTGTAATGGCCGGTAGACCGATGAAAAACAAATAAATCTTTGAGCGCTTGATCTCAAAGTATTTTGGTGAGTCATTCTTTTGGTGATAAATAATCGAGACACTGTCTTTTTTTACAGCCTCAGGATTGCCCTGCCTTTGTTCACTCACTAGTTATTGCCTTTTTTGATCTCAATTCCTTCGCGTGTTCCTTCTTTGAAGAATCTTAGAGAAGGCTCAAATGCGAGTTTGCCCATGTTTTCCAAGCCGTTTTTCGTCCAGACTTCGCTGACGATTTTCCAGTTGTAGTTTTCATCTTGTCTTAGATAGAGAAGCTTTCTACCAGTGTCGTTGATGGTGTTTGACTGGTAGTTCTGTGTGAACGTCACAACTGCGTAGTTCTTAGCTTGAAGAATAGAAAGATTGTCCAGGTCGATTTTTGGTTGACCTGGGTTAGAGAAGACAGCTTTTTTATAAGCTTTATAAGCAGCGTATTTTCCTTTTGAGTCTACGAAATCATTTTGATCATAGTAGCTGATGTAGCTTTCGATATCCTTTTTTCTCCAGGCATCCAGCCATCCATCAACTGTTTTTTTCAGCTCGCCTTTTTGTGTTTCCCAAGTTTTCTCATTTAAGTAAATAAGATCTTGAACAACAATCATTGGTGTTTTGTTAAGCTCCAGGTATTTTGAAACATCAATCAATTCATTGTTTGCCGTAACAACACACCCTCTTGAATCAAGGCCTTTATCAATTCTTGTTTCATCGTTAGTAGAGTGTAGCCAGATTCCTGAACCTGTCTTCTTGTTGATTTTATCAACTGGGTTTGGGTAATCAGTAACGAAAGCACCAGCTCCGTAAATAGCGCCTTGAGGGCCAGACTGAGCAAGGAGTTGTTTGTTAGTCATGAAATCAACGAAGTTATAAACGCCTTCAGGTGTTCTGAAATCACCCTCAGCTTCTTTGTCGCCTGGTTTTTTCCCTGTGGCCATTTGATATGAACGAACAAATTCTGGTTTTCCGTCAGCACTTCTGAAAAGGTGAAGAGAGTGAGTTGATTTTTCTGCAATTAAAACGTGGTGAGCAAAAAAGTTATCCATCATGAGAAGTGGAGCTGGCATAACTTTTGTTCCATCTGCACTTGTGCCTTGTGCGAATGAAGATGTTAAAGGCAGAATTGTAAGTGCACCAACTGTAAGAATCTTAGCAGCAATGTTTTTCATCGAAATAACCCTCTAAAATGGTCAGGTAAAGTATAAAATCTTACTTTATTTTAGACAAAAGCGCGCTTTCGATCAACTTAAAAGCATCACTAGGCAGTTAGTACTATGATTTTCGTAGGTATCGTCCGATAGGATAACTGGTAAAATAGTAGAAAATAGTTGAACAAAATCAAAGGGACAACCATGAGTGGGGCAAAGAAAATTGAGCCAGTATTCGAAGACCCGTTGAATGCCAAAATTCAGCGCAAGTTTGATATTGTTTTTACGCCAGTCGTTCCACAAAAAGCAAAAATCCCCAATGAAAACAATTCAAGTGTGTTTAATGACGATATCGATTTTAATACCTGTCTCTTATACACATCTCCGAGCCCACGAGACGCTCAGTTAT